>JAFRYL010000167.1 GCA_017437605.1 Ottowia sp.
CGCCAGGCGCACGACGGTGGTCTTGCCGTTGGTGCCGGTCACGGCAACGACGGGAATACGCCCGTTGCCGCCATCCGGGAACATGTGGTCGATAACGGCGCCGCCGATGTCGCGCCCGCGCCCATAGGAGGGTGCCAGGTGCATGCGCAAGCCCGGCGCGGCGTTTACTTCCACGATGCCAGCGCGCTGCTCCTCGAGTGGGCGCAGCACGCTTTCGCACACCACGTCCACGCCGCAGATGTCCAGCCCCACGCAGCGCGCCGCTTCCACGGCGCGCGCGGCCACGAGCGGATGGACGCTGTCGGTCACGTCGGTGGCGCTGCCGCCGGTGGAAAGGTTGGCGTTGTGGCGCAGCACCACACGCTGCCCGGGCATGGGGATGGTGTCTGCCGTCATGCCCTGTGCGGTGAGGGTGGCCAGGGCAATGTCGTCCAGCCGGATGCGCGTGAGCGTGCTCGCGTGCCCGTCGCTGCGGCGCGGGTCGCGGTTGATTTCGTCCACAAGGGCGCGCACGCTGCGTTGCCCGTCACCGATGACGGTGGGCGGCTCGCGCCGCGCGGCGGCCACAAGGCGCTCGCCAACGACGAGCAAGCGGTGGTCGCCACCCAAAAGCTGCGCCTCCACCATCACCGGCCCGCGCGCGGCTGCTGCTGCCCACGCCGCCTCAAAGCGTTCGCGGCTGTCCACGCCCACGGTCACGCCCTTGCCCTGGTTGCCATCGAGCGGCTTGACGACCACGGGCAGCCCGATGCGCTGCGCCAGCGCCCAGCCTTCTTCCAGCGTGGCGGCAGCGGCGCCTTCGGGCACGGGCACGCCAGCGGCGCGCAGCAGGCGTTTGGTGAGCGTTTTGTCTTGTGCGATGGCCTCGGCAATGAGGCTGCTGGTGTCTTCCTCGGCGGCCTGAATTCGGCGCTGGCGGCTGCCCCAGCCAAGCTGCACCAGGCTGCCGCTGGTCAGGCGCCGGAATGGAATGCCCCGGCGCTGCGCCGCCTCCACGATGGCGCCGGTGGAGGGGCCAAGGCGCTCGTCTTCATCCAGCGCGCGCAGGCGCGCGACGGCGTCCAGCGCGTCAAAGCTGCCGCCAGCAAACGCGGCGATGCAGAGCTTTTCGGCGAGTTCCAGCGCCAGCCGCCCCACAGCTTCTTCGCTGTATTGCACGGCAATCTGAAACTCGCCCGGCGTGCCCGTGGGCGTGGCGCGGCTGAAGGTCACCGGGCAGCCGGCAAGCGCCTGCAGCGTGAGCGTGGTGGCCTTGAGTGCATGCGCCAGTGTGGGCAGCGGCGTGGCGGGCAGCGCGCCAGCGGGGGCGAGCAGGGCGCGCAGGCGCTGCTCGAAATTCGGTTGTGTGGCCAGCGTGCATTCATCGTCCTCGCAGGTGGCGATGACTTCAATGGCACGGTGGCGGCTCCAGAGGTTGGGTCCGCGCAGCGCGCGGATACGGGTCACTTGCATGGTGTCTCCAAAAATCTTTTCAGTGCGCGCTCTTACAGAGGCGCAAGGCCGCCAAGGTCGGTGTCGTAGCTGCGCGTACGTTCTTCCACATGCAGCAGCGCGGCGCGGATGACGGGCAGCGGCAGGCCAAGCGCCCACGCCGCAGCGGTGGCGGCGAGCGCGGCGGGCAGGTCGTCAATGTCCAGCAGCGTGGGCAGCTCCAGCCGCCACTCGCGGCTGCCGGCGGCCAGCACCAGCGCGTTGCCGCTGGCAAAGACGGCACGCCCCCACTTGCGCGTGCGCCCCTTGCTGCGGCGGTGCGCGGCGAGCGCGGCATTGGTGGGGCTGCAGGAATAGAGCAGCACTTCGCCGTCGCTGTATTTGGCAAGCGTCAGCGCGTCCTCGTCGTCGGCATTGATGACGGCGGTGCCCTGCGGCAGCACCACGTCAAGCTGGGTGCGCGCCACGTCGGGCATCTGCTCGTCCTTGATGAGAAATTCGTCCAGCCCCTGCGCGCTAGGCACGCCCATGAGGATGCCGACATGACAGCGGTCATACGGCAGCCCTTGCGCGAGGATGGCGTGAGCCGTGGTTTCGATGACGGCGGCCTGCGCGCTGCGGTTCATCAGCAGGCGCTGGCTCGGCTCAAAGCTGCGTGCGTCGCCTTTGGCGAGGCGGTGTTCGTCCAGATACAGCCCGTCGGCGCAGGCCAGCGCGGTGCAGCGCCCCGTCAGCCGCAGCATGCGCGCGAGCATGTGCGCAGCCAGCGCGCCGTCGCCGTCGCCCGCGCCGAGCACGCCTGCGAGCGGAATGCGCCCGTCGCTGCCGAGCGCAAACATCTGTTGCAGACTGACGCGGGCGGCAGGCAGTGCGCGCCCGCCCGCCAGCCCAAGGTAGTGCAGCAGGCTGGGCGCGGGATGCACGGCCACAAAAGCGCCGCCTTGCGTCTCAAGCGGCTGGGCGATGTCGCGCGCCACCACGCTCACGCCGGCGCTGTCCAGCCCCAGCACGCGGCAGGCGAGCGCCGCCAGCGCCACGGTGGAGGGGTGCACCTGCCCCGTCACATCGCTGCCCTTGAGCATGGCAGCAGCGAGGCTTCCATTGATGAGCAGCATGCGGTGTTCTTCGCCGTCAATGCAGCGCTCGAGCAGCACCTCGTCGCTTGCGGCGTGCGCGCGCTCCCAGGCGGTGCGCACCTCCTCCTCGCCCTGCAGGTGCAGCGCCGCGCCTTCGGCGCCGATGGTGAGCGGACGCAGCGCCACGGGCAGGCCGATGTCCTGCGCTTCTTCCCAGGCTTCGTCGGCAGATTCAATGAGCACGCCGTCGGGCACGGGCACGCCGGCCTCGTCCAGCAGGCGGCGCGCCAGCAGCCAGTCATCGGCAATGCCAGCGGCGATGGCGCCGGTGCGCTCGGTGCGCGCGCCCCAGACGCGCTGCAGCGCCTGCCCCCAGCCAAGCTGCACCAGCGCACCTGCCAGCCGGATGCAGGGAATGCCGCGCTCGCCCGCCGTTTGCACGATGGCCTGCGCGTCGGGGTCAAGGCCATCGCGCTCGTGCGTTTCGCGGATATGGGTGACGGCAGCCTGCACGTCATACGCCTCGCCCTTGATGGCCGCCAGCAGCAGTTCGCGCGCGGCGTGCAGCGCGGCATGCGCGACGCTTTCATCTTCGGCGCGCAGCACCAGCTTGTAGATGCCGGGGGTGTCGCCCGCCATGCGCGTTTTGCCAAAGCCCGCGTCCAGCCCGGCGCGCAGCATCAGTTCGATGGCGATGTGCTCCATGATGTGGCCGGCCCAGGTGCCTTCGCGCAGCCGCATGAGGAAGCCGCCGCGCACGCCCACGCCGCATTTGTGTTCAATGAGGCCGGGCAGCCACGCTTCCAGGCGCTCGGGCAGGCCGGGGAGCTTGTCAGAAGGGAAGTCTTCCAGCGCGCCGATGTCCAGCAGCGCCTCCAGAGCCGGGCGGTAGGTCCAGAAACCCGGCCCGCGCAGGAAGCGCTCGCTGAGAATGCGGATGTCAAAGCCCTCCGCCGGCGCTGCGCCGCCCGTTGCGGCTGCCGCGCCGCCCTCGGCGCTGCAGATGGGTGGCCGATAAAATCCCGTTGTTTCGCAGCAGTTCATGCGCCTGATGCTCATGGATTGTCTCTCGCCTTTCTTCGTCTTTTGCAAAAGCTGAAATTCTGCCAGCCGGCTGGCTGCCGGCGGCGCGCGATTTTCATTCATTCATGCCGGCTTCATATTCTGATAACTCCGCACCATTGCAACAAGGTGAAACCCTGTTGGCTGTATTGGAAACCGACCTTGATGCGCGCCTGCATTTTGCCGGCGGTGTGGTGCTGCTGACGAATCAGAGAATGTTGGCGCGGGCGGCGGAGGGTGCATGGCAAAGCTGGCCGCTCGCCGCCACGCTGCGGCTGGAGCACACGGACTGGGCGGGCGTGGGCGCGCTGCGGCTGCTGGACGGGGGTGGCTTGCTGGCGCAGTGGCGCTTCACGCTGGCGCGCAACCCGCAGGCGCTGGCGCTGGTGCAACAGTTTGAGCGTGCCCGTGACGCACTGGCCGCTGGCACGCCGCTGCCCGCGCCGCAGGAGGAAGAGGGCGTCGCTGCCGCGCCGCAGGACGACACGCCGCCGCCTGCCTCCACCTGGACGCTGCTGCGCCTCTGGCGCTTTGCGCGCGGTTACAAGTGGCAACTGCTCGCGGGGCTGGCGCTGATGCTGGCGAGCACGCTGGCGACGCTGGTGCCGCCGTATCTGACGATGCCGCTCATGGACGATGTGCTCATTCCGTTCCAGAACGGGCAGCCGGTGGACTGGGCGCGCGTGCGCGGGCTGCTGGGCGGGCTGCTGGGCGCGGCGCTGCTGGCGTGGGCGCTGGGCTGGGCGCGCACGTATGTGCTCTCGCGCGTGTCCGAGCGCATGGGCGTGGACCTGCGCTGCACCACCTACGAGCATCTGCTGGGGCTGTCGCAGGAATACTTCGGCAGCCGGCGCACGGGCGACCTGATGAGCCGCATCAGTTCGGATACCGACCGCATCAACACCTTCCTCTCGCTGCACCTGCTGGACTTCGCCGCCGACGTGCTGATGATTGGCATGACGGCGGCCATCCTGTTTTCCATCAACGCGCAGCTGGCGCTTGCCACGCTGGCGCCGCTGCCGCTCATTGCCTGGCTGATACACACCGTGCGCGATCGCCTGCGCGTGGGCTTTGCCAAGACTGCGCGCGTGTGGGCGGAAGTGACCAATGTGCTCGCCGACACCATTCCCGGCATTCGCGTCGTCAAAGCCTTTGCGCAGGAGGGGCGCGAAGCCGCGCGCTTCCGCCAGGCGAACTGGTACAACTTCACCACCAACGACCGCATCAACCGCGTCTGGTCGCTCTTTACCCCCACCATCACGCTGCTGACCGAAGTGGGGCTGGTCACCGTCTGGTTCTTCGGCATCTGGCTGGTGAGCCGGGGGAGCATCACTGTTGGCGTGCTTACGGCCTTCCTCACCTACATCGGGCGCTTTTACACGCGGCTGGACTCCATGAGCCGCATCGTCGCCGCCACGCAGCGCGCGGCGGCCTCCACACGGCGCATCTTTGAAATCCTGGAACGCCGATCCAGCGTGCCCGAACCTGAAAACCCCGTGCCGCTGGAAAACGTGCGCGGCCACATCGCCGTGCGGCACGCCGCGCTGCGCTACGGCAACCGCTCCGTCATCCGCGATTTGAACCTTGAGATTGCCCCCGGCGAAATGGTCGGGCTGGTGGGGCACAGCGGCGCGGGCAAAAGCACGCTCGTCAACCTGATTTGCCGCTTTTATGACGTCAGCGGCGGCTCTATAGAAATTGATGGCATCGACGTGCGGCGCGTCCGCGTGGCTGACTGGCGGCGGCACATCGGCCTTGTGCTGCAGGAGCCATTCCTCTTTTTCGGCACCGTGGCGCAAAACATCGCCTACGGGCGGCCCGAGGCCTCGCGCGAAGCCATCGTCGCCGCCGCGCGCGCCGCACACGCGCACGAATTCATCATGCGCCTGCCGCAGGGTTACGACACGCTGCTGGGCGAGCGCGGGCAGGGGCTTTCCGGCGGCGAGCGCCAGCGCATCAGCATCGCGCGCGCGCTGCTTATAGACCCGCGCGTGCTCATTCTTGACGAAGCCACCGCCTCCGTGGACACCGAAACCGAGCGCGAAATCCAGAAAGCACTCGACAACCTCGTGCGCGGGCGCACCACCATCGCCATTGCGCACCGCCTCTCCACGCTGCGGCGCGCCAACCGCATCATCGTCCTTGACCAGGGCGACAAGGCCGAAGAGGGCACGCACGAGGAGCTGCTCGCCGCGCAAGGCGCCTACTGGAGGCTCTACCAGGCGCAACTGCGCCAGGCCGAAGAGCAGGCCGAAGCCGCGCGCATCACTCCCGCGACCGGCAAACAGGAGGGCATGGCATGAACAAGGACTGGACTTTGCAGCGCGACGCCGCTGGCCGCCTCGTCTGGCGCGGCGCCGACGGGCAGAGCGCCTGCGTGCAGCCCGCGCGCGCCTTCCCCATCAGCGCGGCGCAGGAGGGCATCTGCCTGCTCGACGCCGAAGGGCACGAACTCGCCTGGGTGGAAAACCCGGCTGAGCTGCCCGAAAACGAACGCACGCTGCTCGCGCAGGCACTTGCCGAGCGCGAGTTCATGCCCGTCATAGAAAAGCTGGAAGCCGTGAGCAGCTACTCCTGCCCCAGCGTCTGGCAGGTGCACACCGACCGTGGCAACACCAGCCTCACCCTCAAAGGCGAAGAAGACATCCG
>JAFRYL010000168.1 GCA_017437605.1 Ottowia sp.
GCCCCTCTCCCCCCGTCCGCGCGCTGCGCGCGCAGCGGGGGCGAGGGGATTGTTTTTGCGGCGTTTTGTGTATACCAGCAATGTATACATACGGTTGCCGGCTTATAAAGCCGGCAAGCAACATCAAGTAGCTGCGGTATACAAGCCCTATTCCAGCGACAACACCAGCCTCTTGCCCATTGCCGCAGCAGCGCGGTCCAGTGCGCGCAGGGTGGGCCAATGGCGCGGGTCTTCCAGCCGCTTGGCTGCCGGCCAACTGGTTTGCAGCGCGCGGGCAAGCACGGACAGGCTGCGCTCACCGCGCGCAAAGCGCACCAACAGCGCGGCTTGCGTCTTGGCGTCGGGGGCGATGAGGTGCGCGCCGGGCACGCCTTCGCTGGGCTGGGGGATTTTTTTGCCGTTGTCCATCATCCAGCCAAGCATGCCGGAAAGCGCCTCCGAAGCGTTCAGCAGCGCGTCTTCCAGCGTCTCGCCTTCCGTGAAGACGTTGTCAAAGTCCTGAAACTGCACAAAAAACAGCTCACCCTGCTGTTCAACCGTCGCGGGATAGCGAATGTTCATGCTGCACCTCATTTCAATTGCACGCCCGTCTGTCGGGCAATCGCCGCCGCCACGCCCGCGCTCACGTCCCGTTTGCCATGCACGGGCACGGGCACGGCCTTGCCATCCTTTGCCATGATGTAGTGGCTGCCATGAACCCTGTCCAGCACCCAGCCGGCGGCTTTCAGTTTGGCGATGATGTCTTTGCCGTTCATGCGCCAAGCATATATCTTTTTTGGTGCATCAACAATCGGCACACAGAACGCACAGCAAGTATTACTTCACCGCCGGCTTCATAAGCCGGCAACCAAAGCAATATCACTCGAGTATGCCCACAAAAAACCCGGCGCAAGGCCGGGTTTTTGTTGGGTGGGGCGGCGCGCGTTCAGCGCATTTCAAACAGTTCCTGATGCCAGCGTCCGGGCAGCACGCCGTTGGCGAGCAGCCCTTCGCGCAGTTTGTCGCCAAAGCCCGCCGGGCCGCAGAACCACACGCTCGCCTGCCTCCATTCGGGCACAGCGGCGAGCAGCCGCTCGACGTTCAAAAAGCCGTCTTTGCCGTCAATGAGCACATGCAGGCGCACGCCGGCGGCGTCGGCCATCTGCTGCAGGCGCGCGAGGAATTCGGGGTCTTCTTCGCGCGTGCTGTGGAACAGGTCAATGCTGCGCCCGTCGCCGCCCTTGGCGGCAAGCTGCTGCAGGCGCGCGAGGAAGGGCGTGATGCCGATGCCGCCGCCTATCCAGATTTGATGCAGCGTGCCGTCTTCAAAGGTGAAGCGCCCGTAGGGGCCTTCCACCTGCACGTCCTGCCCTTCGCGCAGCTCTTTGGGCAGGCGTGCGGTGTAGTCGCCCAGCACGCGCACGGCAAACTGCAGCTCGCGCTTTTTGTCGTCCCAGGCGCTGGCGATGGTGTAGGGGTGCGGCTCGTCGCCCTCGCCCGCGCGCACGAAGGCGAATTGCCCCGCTTCGTGCCCCGGCCAGCCCTTGGGCACGGCAAGGCTGAAGAAGGTGGTGCGCAGCGGCTCGGAATACTTGATGCTGCTGACGCTCGCTGCCAGCTTGCGGCTGGCGCCGGTGCGCCCGAACAGCGTCCAGAGTGCGCTGATGGTGCCCACGATGAGCATGGCGAGCATCACCAGACCAATCGGCTGCCCCCAGTTCTGGAACTTGAACAACACGAAGCTGTGCCAGACGAGCAGCAGGTAACCGACGGCTATCCACTTGTGCGTCTTGGCAAAGATTTTGTAGGGGAAGCGCTTGATGAGCGCAAGGATGAGCATGATGGCGGCGGCGTAGAACACCCATTCGCCCACGGTTTCCACCAGGTGCCGCTGCCCGCGCAGCCAGGCTTGCAGCCCTTCCACGCTGGGGGCGCCACCACCGCCACCCGGACGCGGGCCGCGCTGCGGGCGCTCCAGCCAGCCCCAGCGCACCATCCACTTGGTGCCTTTGGCCAGCCACCAGTGCAGCGTGCCGGTGACCAGCGCCATGATGCCCATCCACTTGTGCAGGCGGTACATCTTGTCCAGCCCGCCGAAGAGCGTTTCCAGCACGCGCGCGCGCGTGGCAAGCACCATGCACGCAGTCATGGCGCCCATGGCGAGAACGCCACTCAACTGCACGGCGCCGCCACGGAAGCCAAAGTAGGTGAAGGGCTGCGGAAAAAGACCCATCGGCTCGGCCAGCAGCCAGAGCGCAAGAAGCGCAAGCGGGAAGCCCCAGAGGGCAATGCGAATGTTTCTCATGATGTCAACAGCGGGGAAAAAAGGCGCTTCAGGCGCCCGTCAAACACTCGTACTCCCTGTTTATATGTTTCATCGCCGGCAACTTGTGTCGGCGACAAATATATACCGCGTCATTTACGCGCTGCTTCGTCATCCTCCGGCAACATGGACGCGGGCGGGTTGCTGTCAGGAAAGTTCAGCACTTGCGGCGGACGCACACCGCCCGCGCTCTCGCTTTCCAGCACCTTGTCGCGCACCCAGTCGGCATACACGGGCAGCGCCCCAGAGCACGGCGCCGCATAGATGGGCGGTGGCTCCTCCTCATCAGCGTGCAGGGCGCGCAGTGCCGCTTCCAGCGCGGGGTAGCGAGCCTTGGTCGTCATCAGCGCCAGCGTCCATTTCGTGACTTCACGCCACTGGCCATGCCAGTAGTAGATTTTTTCCGTGGGCGCAATCTGCGTGCTCGCCGCCAAGTGCGAGCGAATCATCTTGCGCGCCGCGTGCAGCACCTGCTCGCGCTCGGGGAAATGGGTGAAAACCAGGACAAGTTCGCTCATGGCAACTCCTTGAAAACAGGGCGCAGCGTAGCACGTTACGCGCGGATTTTTCGCCTAGCATCACACGCTGCCATGCAAACCCTGAACACCTTGCCCCTTTTGAGCGCCTTCGGCACCAGCCTGCTGCTGGTGGTCGCCGCCGTGTTGCCGATTGCCAACCCGCCGGCGATGGCGCCCACCTTCATCTCACTCACCGAGGGCGCCGACCCGCGCATGCGCGCCGCCATTGCCGCGCGCGTGGGGCGCAGCAGCACGCTCATGCTGCTGGCGGCGCTGCTCATCGGCAGCCATGTGCTTGACTTTTTCGGCCTGTCGCTGCCCGTGGTGCGCGTGGCAGGCGGCCTGACCGTGGCCGCCTACGGCTGGCGCATGCTCTCCACCTCCGCGCCCATCGCGCCCGCGCACAGCCATCTGGCCAACCGCTTCACGGCCGAGGCCGGGCGCGCCTCCGCTTTCTACCCGCTCACCTTCCCGATTACCTGCGGCCCCGGCTCGCTCGCCGCCGCGATAACCGTGGGCACTTCGCTGCACAGCGCGGAGCTTGCCACCGGCCTTGCCAACTTCGCCGGCGGCATGACGGGCTGCGTGCTCATCGGGCTGGCGGTGTATTTCACCTACCGCTTCGCGCACCGGCTGCTGGCGCCGCTGGGCGAGGCGGGCATCATCGTGTTCCTGCGCATGTCGGCCTTCATCCTGCTGTGCCTTGGCGTGCAAATTATGTGGACCGGCGCCAGCGCGCTGCTTGGCGATGTGCTGCAGGGGGCACTGAAAGGCGCCTGACAAGGAGAAAACCTGATGAAACACCACCGCTACCGCATCACCGTGGAACACCTCGCTGACAAGGAGGGCGCGCCCGCGCAGGAAGCGCCCATCGTCTTTGAAGCGCCAAGCCACGACGACATCGCGCAAACCGTGCAGCGCGCGCAGCAGGGGCAGGGGCTGGACGAGGTCACAGCGCAGCGCATGACCGTGGGGCTGAAACTGCTGGGCGAAGTGATACTTGAAAACCGTAGCAATGCGTTTTTTGACGCCCTTGGCACGCATTTCCGAGAAATTATGAAAACCGTCAAGGGCAAGGCATAAAAAAACGGAGCCGCGTGGCTCCGTTTTCGTTTGTGCGCGGGCGTTGATTAGCCCATCACCACGCGCGCCATGTCAAGACAGCGGTTGGCGTAGCCCCATTCGTTGTCGTACCAGGTGATGAGTTTCACGAAGGTATCGTCCAGCGCAATGCCGGCGCTGGCGTCAAAGATGGTTGAGCGCGGGTCGGTGCGGAAGTCGGTAGAAACCACAGGCTCGTCGGTGTACCCCAAAATGCCTTTCAGCGCGCCTTCGCTTTGCGCCTTCATTTGCGCGCAAATATCGGCGTAGCTGGCGGATTTTTCCAGTTCCACCGTCAAATCAACGACGGAAACATCGGTAATCGGCACGCGCATGGACATGCCGGTGAGTTTGCCCGCCAGCGCGGGAATGACTTTGCCCACCGCTTTTGCCGCGCCGGTGCTGCTTGGGATAATGTTTTCCATCAGCGTGCGGCCAAGGCGCCAGTTTTTCTTGCTGTGGCCGTCCACGGTATTTTGCGAGGAGGTGGCCGCGTGCACCGTGGTCATCAGCCCGCGCTTGATGCCCCAGTTGTCGTGCAGCACTTTGGCCACGGGCGCCAGCCCGTTGGTGGTGCAGCTTGCGTTGCTGATAATCGCCTGCCCCGCGTACGTGTCGTGATTCACGCCGTAGACAAACATGGGCGTGTCGTCTTTTGAGGGAGCGGACATAATGACTTTTTTCGCGCCCCTGTCCAGATGTTTTTGTGCGCCTTCGGCGGTCAAAAACAGGCCGGTGGATTCAATCACCACATCCACGCCGGCGGCGCCCCAGTTGATATTGGCGGGGTCGCGCTCGGTGGTGAGCAGCACACGCTTGCCATTCACGACAAGCGCGTCGCCGTCCACCGCCACATCAGCGCGGAAACGCCCGTGCACGCTGTCGTGCCGCAGCATGTACGACACATAATCGGGTGCGCGCGTGCCGTTGACGGCGACAACCTCCATGTCCGGGAAGTTTTCCACTGCTGCGCGCCAGACCAGGCGGCCAATGCGTCCAAGGCCGTTGATGCCGATTTTGATTGCCATGATTGCGAATGCTCCTGAAAAATGGAAAGAAAAAACTTATTCACGCCCAAGCGCCGCCAGCACTTGCGCGGCGACATTTTCCGGCGTGAAACCAAAATGTTTGAACAAGACCTCTGCCGGCGCTGATTCTCCGTAGCAGTCTATGCCCACCACAGCGGAGCAGCCATATTTGTACCAATAATCGCTGCGCCCCATTTCCACGGCCACGCGCGGCAGCGCGGCGGGCAGCACGGCGCGGCGGTAGTCGGCGTCCTGCCAGTCAAAGGTGGTGGTGCTGGGCATGGAGACGACGCGCACCGCCACGCCTTTTTGCACCAGCAGCGCCTGCGCCGCCAGCGCCAGCGCCACTTCAGAACCTGTAGCAATGAGCACCGCTTGCGCCGGTGCGTCCAGCCCCGCGTCCTGCGGCTCGGCGAGCACATAGCCGCCGCGTGCGATGCCGCTCACATCGCGCTTGGGCGCATACGGCAGGGCTTGCCGCGAAAGCAGCAGCGCCGTGGGCTGGCTCTGGTGCGCCAGCGCCGCAGCCCAGGCGGTGATGGTTTCCACGGTGTCTGCCGGGCGCCATACGTCCAGATTCGGTATCAGGCGCAGGCTGGCGGCGTGCTCAATGCTCTGGTGCGTGGGGCCGTCTTCGCCCAGCCCGATGCTGTCGTGCGTGAACACATGCACCACGCGCTGGCGCATAAGCGCGGCCATGCGCAGGGCGTTGCGGCTGTAGTCGCTGAACGTGAGGAAGGTGCCGCCATACGGGATGTAGCCGCCGTGCAGCGCCACGCCGTTCATGATGGCGGCCATGGCAAATTCGCGCACGCCGTAGTTGATGTGGCGCCCGATGCGCCCTTCGGCATCGCGCACCACCTGCCCCGCTTCGTCCACGCGCATGGGCGGCGTGGAGGCGGTTTGCGTGAGGTTGGAGCCGGTCAAATCGGCGCTGCCGCCAAGCAGCTCGGGCAGCGCGGCGGTGAGGGCGTCAAGCGCCAACTGGCTGGCCTTGCGGCTGGCGACTTTTTCCGCCTTCTCGTGCGCGGCGCGGCTGGCGTCCAGCACCGCCTGCTCAAAACGTTCGGGCAAGCGCCCCGCCATGCGGCGCTCAAACTCCTTGGCAAGTTCTGGATACGCCTGCGCGTAGCTGGCAAACGCCTGTGCCCACGCGCTTTGCGCCTCGCGCCCGGCGGGGCGGGCATCGGCGGCCTGATACACGTCCTGCGGAATCTCAAAGGGCGGATAGTCCCAGCCAATTTCCTTGCGCACCAGCGCAATTTCTTCCGCACCCAGCGGCTCGCCGTGCGCCTTGGACGTGCCCTGACGGTTGGGGCTGCCGTGGCCGATGGTCGTCTTGCAGATGATGAGCGTGGGGCGCCCCGCGCTCTTGCGCGCCGTGGCAATCGCCTTGTCCACAGCGGCTATGTCGTGCCCGTCCACGGGACCCAGCACATTCCAGCCATAGGACTTGAAGCGCGCCGCCGTGTCATCGGCAAACCACGGCGCCACTTGCCCGTCGATGCTGATGCCGTTGTCGTCGTAGAGCGCAATCAGCTTGTCCAGCCGCCACGCGCCCGCCAGCGAGCACGCCTCATGGCTAATGCCTTCCATCAGGCAGCCGTCGCCCAGAAACACGTAGGTGTGGTGGTTGACGACTTCATGCCCGGGGCGGTTGAACTCAGCCGCCAGCAGCTTTTCCGCCAGCGCCATGCCCACGGCGTTGGCCAGCCCTTGACCGAGCGGCCCGGTCGTGGTTTCCACGCCGGGCGTCACGCCCACCTCGGGGTGCCCCGGCGTCTTGCTCCCCATCTGGCGGAAGCGCCGGATTTCCTCCATCGGCACGTCGTAGCCCGTCAAGTGCAGCAGCGCATACAGCAGCATGGAGGCGTGCCCGTTGGAGAGCACAAAGCGGTCGCGGTTCAGCCAGCGCGGGTCGGCGGGGTTGTGGCGCAGATGGCGCGTCCAGAGCGCCACCGCCATCTCCGCCATGCCAAGCGGCGCACCCGGATGGCCAGACTTGGCCTGCTGCACGGCGTCCATCGCCAGCGCGCGGATGGCGCTGGCAACGCGGGAGGATGTTTCAGACATAAAAGGCAACCAGTCGTACGAGGGAGGCAAAACGGCTGATTTTATTGAGCCGGCAGCGCCTCCATCGCCTCCTGCGGTGGCGGGCCGCGCAGCAGCCGCAGGCGCCGCAGCACCCCTTTGAAAAAGCGCCACAGCACCACCAGCAGCACCACAGAGAGCACCAGCACCACCGCCAGCGCCGACGCAAACATCAGCGGGTGCTCCACCGCCAGCCACAGCGCCCCCATGCTCAGGCCGTCTTCCGCCAGCGACGCACCCACATTGGAAAACGGCTCGGGCGAGGTGTTGATGGCCGCGCGCGCCGTCATCTTCGTCGCCGCCGACATCGCCGCCAACGACCCGCCCATCAGCCCCGCCACCAGCGCCATCGTCGCGTCATCGGCGCCAAAGACGCTGGCCGCCAGCAGCGCCCCGCCCGGCACGCGCAAAAACGCATTCACCGCGTCCCACAGACTGTCCAGCCACGGCACCTTGTCGGCAAAAAACTCCACCAGCAGCAGGCACCCGCTCACCGTCAACACCAGCGGGTGCGTCAGCATCGCCAGACCCGGCGGCAGCGCCACCCAGCCCAGCGCCCCTGCGCCGCCAATCGCAAACACCACCGCATACCGCCGCAGCCCGCTCGCCCAGCCCAGCGCCGCCGCCAGCGCCAGCAGCCCCGACATGTCAAGCTGCGCCAGCGCACCGCTCGCCACATTCGACGCCACCTGCGCCCCCTGCTCCACACGCTGCGCCGCGTCTGGCGTCACATGCACCCCCACGCCGTGCAGCCACTGCACCAGCGCGTCCCAAAAACTTTCGTTCTGCATCGTCGCGCCCTTCATGCCGCCAGCGCATGCACCCGCGCCAGCGCGTCCTGGCTGCCCGCCGCCTGCCGCGCCTGCCAGAGGTCATACGCCGCCTGCTGCGCCAGCCACACCTCGGCGGCGCCGCCGCGCTCGCGCCCCAGCCAGCGCTCCAGCCGCAGCGCCATCAGCGGGCTGATGCCCGCGCGCGCATTCAGCACCTTGGACAGCGTCACCCGGTCCACACCCAGTTGCGCCGCCGCCTCGCCCACACCCAGCCCCAACGCCGGCAGCACGTCCTCGCGCAGCGTCAGCCCCGGATGCGGCGGATTGAACATCCCGCTCATGGCAAACCCCTTTCAGTGATAGTCCTGATGCAAACGACAGACGGCAATGTAGCGCGTCACGCAACAAACCGCACGCAATTTTTGATTGATGAGTATCACCACATCGCCAGCTTATCAAGCTGGCAACCACATATATACGGAATAGGTATCCAGAACAGACACGAATACCTGTCAGCATACATCTCCATCGTCGGCTTATCAAGCCGGCAACCACACGATACCCGGCAAAAATCACAAAATTCTTCTCCTCTCCCCCTGTCCGCGCTGCGCGCGGCGGGGGCGAGGGAATGCCTTTTTTGCGTGAACCTTTGCACACCCACAACATTTCGCTACACTCGCACTCGCGTCCCGCCAGCGGGCTGTATCAGCAGGCGGTTCCTTCCCAACCCCTCCAACCACCTCAAGGAGAATCTCGCATGAACAAGGTTTCGCATACCATACTGCCCCCCCACCGCACACTCTAGGCGCACGGCGCGCTTTCTGAAACTCCTGCCCATTGCCGCCCTGCTCGCCGCCGGCGCTGCGCAGGCGCAAGTCACGGGCATATCCATCACGGGTATTGACTCTTCCTCGACGACCTGCGAAAACGTCTCCCTCGGCATCAAAATAAAAGGAAACTGCAGCACCCTCCCGTGCAATTCCACAGGCAGCGTCATAACCTTCTCGCAGGACCAAGGGGGACCGGTCGTTACAGGAACGAAGGATTTGGGTACGGTTCCTTATCCTCTCAATGTTTCGATAAGACCTCTCGCCGGTTCGGGTTTCACACCTGCACCCCCCTCAGATTTGGACCCGGCGCTGCCCTTTATATTGGTCTGGACTGTTAAAGATGGCGGCAAGAGGTTCAGCGACATCGTCACCATCAGCGGCTGCGTCAATCCGAAAATTCTGCGCACCGTCACTGCCACTGCCACCGGAGACGGCACCATCAGCTGCACACCCGACCCTGTGCCAGAGGGCGACACGGTGGAATGCACAGCCACAGCCAATCCAGGCTTCGCACTTGAAACGCTGGAAATCAGCGACGGCGTGGCCGCGCCCGTCACCTGCACCGCCTCGCCGTGCTCGCTGGCGGGCGTCAAGGGCAACGTGACCGCCACGGCAACGTTCAAGGCCGACCCGACACCGACGCCCGACCCGACACCGACGCCCGACCCGACACCGACGCCCGACCCGACACCGACGCCCGACCCGACGCCGACACCCGACCCGACACCAACGCCCGGAGGCGCTGGCGCCAGCTACAGCGATGATTCCTCGCCCACGATGGGCGAACTGGGGTTGCTGCTTTCCGGCTTGGCACTCGCGGGCGCGGCTGCACCCGCCCTGCGGCGGCGTGAAAAACAGGGCAAAAAGGCGGATACCCGTCAATAATTGATTGGGTTGCCGGCTTCTTGTGCCGGCAACCATTCAATACACCTTGTAGGGGCACCCCTTGTGGGTGCCCTTTTCATGTGTGTAACGGGCGCGGGCGACCACAAGGGTCGCCCCTACAATACCTGCAAGATTATTTCCGCATTGCC
>JAFRYL010000169.1 GCA_017437605.1 Ottowia sp.
GAAATGGTCATGCCTGGCGACAACGTCACCATCACCGTGAAGCTCATCGCCCCCATTGCTATGGAGGAAGGTCTGCGCTTTGCCATCCGCGAAGGCGGCCACACCGTGGGCGCTGGCGTGGTGTCGAAAATCATTGAGTAAGGGGCGGCGATGGCCAAACAGCAAATCCGCATTCGCCTGAAGGCCTTTGACTACAAGCTCATTGACCAGTCGGCGGCGCAAATCGTGGACACCGCCAAGCGCACCGGCGCCGTGGTGCGTGGCCCGGTGCCGCTGCCCACGCGCATGAAGCGTTTTGACATCCTGCGTTCGCCGCACGTCAACAAGGCCAGCCGCGACCAGTTTGAAATCCGCACGCACCAGCGCCTGATGGACATCGTCGACCCCACGGACAAAACCGTGGACGCGCTCATGAAGCTCGACCTGCCCGCCGGCGTGGACGTGGAAATCAAGCTGCAATAAGGCAGCAAACTGCTTGCCCGGGCAGGCAAGGCGGCGCTACAATCGCCAGCTTTTGCCTTGCCCTCGGGCGAGGTTTTTCAACTCTCTTTCGCCACTTGCAACGCGCTGACCAATTGCAGCCAGCGCGGGCGAAAGTCCAGGAGCAATACACAAAGATGAGTCAAAGCAATCAATTGGGGTTGCTGGGGCGCAAGGTGGGCATGATGCGTCTGTTCGCCGATGACGGGAGCGCCGTTCCCGTCACCGTGCTGGACGTGTCTGACAACCGCGTCACCCAGGTCAAGACCCAGAGCAATGACGGCTACGTGGCCTTGCAGGTCACGTTCGGCAAGCGGCGCGCCTCGCGCGTCACCAAGCCGCAGGCGGGACACCTCGCCAAGGCGGGTGCCGAAGCCGGTGAAATCACACGCGAATTCCGCGTCACCGAAGAAGTGGCGGGCAAATACGCCCTCGGCGCCAAGCTGCCCGTGGCGGACATCTTCACCGCCGGCCAGAAAGTGGACGTGCAAGGCACCTCCATCGGCAAGGGCTACGCGGGCACCATCAAGCGCCACAACTTCGGCTCGCAGCGCGCCGCGCACGGCAACAGCCGCTCGCACAACGTGCCCGGCTCCATCGGCATGGCGCAAGACCCCGGGCGCGTGTTCCCCGGCAAGAAGATGACCGGCCACATGGGCGACGAAACCGTGACGACGCAAAACCTCTCGGTGGTGCGCGTTGACGAAGCGCGCCAGTTGCTGCTCATCAAGGGCGCGGTGCCCGGCGCGCGCGGCGGCTTTGTGGCCGTGCGTCCCGCCGTCAAGGTGCAGGCAGCCAAGGGAGGTGAATGATGCAGCTTGAACTCATCAATGAACAAGGCCAGGCCGCTTCCAGCGTGGAAGCGCCCGAAACCGTCTTTGGCCGCGACTACAACGAAGCCCTGATACACCAGCTCGTGGTGGCGTACCAGGCCAACGCGCGCCAGGGCACACGCGCGCAGAAAGACCGCTCGCAGGTGCGCCACTCCACGCGCAAGCCTTTCCGTCAGAAGGGCACCGGCAACGCGCGCGCAGGCATGACCTCTTCTCCGCTCTGGCGCGGAGGCGGGCGCATCTTCCCGAACATGCCCGACGAAAACTTCAGCCAGAAGGTCAACAAGAAGATGTACCGTGCGGGCATGGCGTCCATCCTCTCGCAATTGGTGCGCGAGGGGCGTCTGGCGGTGGTCGAATCCATGAAAGTGGACTCGCCCAAGACCAAGCAGCTCGCCGCCCGCTTCAAGGCCATGAAGCTCGACTCCGTGCTCGTGATTGCCGACGAAGTGGACGAAAACCTGTATCTCGCCTCGCGCAACCTGGGGCACGCGCTGGTCATCGAGCCGCGCTATGCCGACCCCGTTTCGCTGCTGCGCTACAAGAAGGTGCTGCTCACCCGTGGCGCCATAGACCAGCTCAAGGAGATGTTCGCATGAGCCGCATCAATCCAAGCCCGAGCGAGCGCAATTTCAGCGAATCTCGCCTCCTTCAGGTGCTCGTGGCGCCGGTGATTTCGGAAAAGGCCACCCTGGCCGCCGAAAAAGCCAACGCCGTCACCTTCAAAGTGCTGCGCGACGCCACCAAGCCCGAAATCAAGGCTGCCGTGGAGCGTCTGTTTGGCGTGCGCGTGCGCGGCGTGTCCGTTCTCAATGTCAAAGGCAAGCGCAAGCGTTTTGGCCGCATCATTGGCCGACGCGACCATGTGCGCAAAGCCTACGTCCTGCTTGAAGAAGGGCAGGAACTGAACCTGTCAGGGGAGGCTGCGTAAACCATGACGATTATCAAGGTCAAACCCACGTCGCCCGGTCGGCGCGGCATGGTGAAAATCTCGCGTGCGAACCTGCACAAGGGTGGCGGCTATGCGCCGCTGCTGGAGCCGCAGTTCCAGAAGGCAGGCCGCAACAACAACGGCCACATCACCACGCGCCACAAGGGGGGCGGGCACCGCCACCACTACCGCGTGATTGACTTCCGCCGCAACAAGGACGGCATCCCGGCCAAGGTCGAACGCATCGAGTACGACCCCAACCGCTCCGCCCACATCGCGCTGCTGTGCTACGCCGACGGCGAACGCCGCTACATCATCGCCCCGCGCGGTGTGGAAGCGGGCGCGCAGCTCATGAGCGGCTCGGAAGCGCCCATTCGCGCAGGCAACACCCTGCCGATTCGCAACATCCCGGTCGGCTCCATCATCCACTGCATTGAGCTGAAACCCGGCGCTGGCGCGCAGATTGCGCGCTCCGCTGGCGTCTCCGCCACGCTGCTGGCGCGCGAAGGCACCTATGCGCAGGTGCGCATGCGCTCCGGCGAAGTGCGCAAGATTCACATTGAATGCCGCGCCACCATTGGTGAAGTGGCCAATGAGGAACACAGCCTGCGCCAGCTCGGCAAGGCCGGCGCCAAACGCTGGCGCGGCATTCGCCCGACGGTGCGCGGCGTGGTGATGAACCCGGTTGACCACCCGATGGGCGGCGGCGAAGGCCGCAGCAAGAGCGGACGCCATCCGGTTGACCCCTGGGGCAACCTGACCAAGGGCTACCGCACCCGCAACAACAAACGCACGCAGAACATGATTGTTTCGCGCCGCAAGAAATAAGGACCTGACATGACACGTTCGTTGAAAAAAGGTCCGTTTGTGGACCACCACCTGCTCGCCAAAGTGGACAAAGCCACGGCTGGCAAGGACAGAAAGCCCATCAAGACCTGGTCGCGCCGCTCCATGATTCTTCCCGAATTTATCGGGTTGACGATTGCCGTGCACAACGGCCGCCAGCACGTGCCGGTGTATGTGACTGACCAGATGGTCGGGCACAAGCTGGGTGAATTTGCCCTCACGCGTACCTTCAAGGGGCACGCGGCGGACAAAAAAGCCAAGAAATAAAGGAGGCACACAGTTATGGCTACAACCGAAACCCGTGCCGTCCTGCGTGGCGTGCGCCTGTCCGTGGACAAGGGGCGCCTTGTGGCGGACCTGATTCGCGGCAAGAAAGTGGACCAGGCGCTGAACATTCTCAATTTCACGCAGAAAAAAGCCGCTGGCATCATCCGCAAAGTGCTCGAATCGGCCATCGCCAACGCCGAGCACAACGATGGCGCCGATATTGACGAGCTGCGCGTGACCACCATTTACGTTGAACAGGGCACCACGCTCAAGCGTTCCGCTGCCCGCGCCAAAGGGCGCGGCGCGCGCCTGTCCAAACCCACATGCCACGTGTATGTGGGCGTCGGCAACTGAGAGGAAGGTCAAGAAACATCATGGGACAGAAAATCCATCCGACCGGCTTTCGCCTCGCAGTCAGCCGCAACTGGAACAGCCGCTGGTACGCCAGCAACCGCGCCTTCGCCGGCATGCTGGCCGACGACATCAAGGTGCGCGAATACCTGAAAGAGCGCCTGAAAAAAGCCTCCATTTCGCGCGTGCTCATTGAGCGCCCGGCGAAAAACGCCCGCGTGACGATTTACTCCTCGCGTCCCGGCGTCGTCATTGGCAAGAAAGGCGAAGAAATCGAGCAAATCAAGCGTGACCTCACGCAGCGTCTGGGCGTGCCCGTCGCTGTGAACATTGAGGAAGTGCGCAAGCCCGAAATCAACGCCCAGCTCATTGCCGACAGCATCACGCAGCAGCTCGAGCGCCGCATCATGTTCCGCCGCGCCATGAAGCGTGCGATGCAGGCGGCCATGCGCCTTGGCGCGCAGGGCATCAAAATCATGTCCTCGGGTCGCTTGAACGGCATCGAAATCGCGCGCACCGAGTGGTACCGCGAAGGCCGCGTGCCGCTGCACACGCTGCGCGCCGACATTGACTACGGCGTCAGCGAAGCGCACACCACCTACGGCGCCATCGGCGTGAAGGTGTGGGTCTACAAGGGCGACACCCTGGGGCGTGCAGACGCTCCCTCGCTCGACAGCACCCCGCGCCCCGAATCCGAAGAACGCCGTCCGCGCCAGCGCCGTGAGCGCCGTGGCGGTCAGCGCCGTGGCGGTGGTGCCGCCGCCGGCGCCCCCAGCGATGGCAGTGACAAACCCGCCGAGGCCACGGCGCGCGCGCGCAAACCCGCGCCCGCTGCCGCTGCTGCAGAAGGCGCGCAAGGAGAATAAACATGCTGCAACCTGCACGCAGAAAATACCGCAAGGAGCAAAAAGGCCGCAACACCGGCATCGCCACGCGCGGCAACACCGTCGCGTTTGGCGACTTCGGTCTGAAATCCACCAGCCGTGGACGCCTGACCGCGCGCCAGATTGAGGCTGCGCGCCGCACCATCACGCGCCACATCAAGCGCGGCGGGCGCATCTGGATTCGCGTCTTTCCGGACAAACCCATCTCCACCAAGCCCGCCGAAGTGCGTATGGGCAACGGCAAGGGCAATCCGGAGTTTTACGTCGCTGAAATCCAGCCCGGCAAAGTGCTCTATGAAATCACCGGCGTGCCCGAGGCGCTCGCGCGCGAAGCCTTCACCCTGGCTTCCGCCAAGCTGCCGCTGCACACCACCTTTGTCACGCGCATGATTGGCCAGTAAAGCGGAGGACACACGAAATGAGCAACAAGAAAACCGCTGAACTGCGCCAGAAAGACGTGGCCGGCCTGCAGGCCGAAGTCACCGAGCTGCAAACCAGCTATTTCAAACTGCGCATGCAAAAAGCCACGCAGCAGCTTTCCGATGTCAGCCAGTTGAAGCAAACGCGCCGCGCCATCGCGCGCGCCAAAACCGTGCTGGCGCAGAAACAGGCCGCTGCAGTCAAGGAGTGAACATGACGGAAGAGAAAAAATCCCTGAAGCGCACCCTTGTGGGCAAGGTCGTCAGCGACAAGCGCGCCAAAACCATCACCGTGCTCATCGAGCGCCGCGTGAAACACCCGATTTACGGCAAGATTGTCATGAAATCGAGCAAATACCACGCGCACGACGAAGAAGGGCAATACAAGATGGGCGACATCGTGGAAATCACGGAAGGCCGCCCCATCTCCAAAACCAAAAGCTGGGTCGCCACGCGCCTGGTGCAAAAAGCATCGGTGGTGTAAGGCACACGGCACAAACGGCTCGCACGGCGAGCCGTTTTTTTTGCCCGCTCTACACCTTCCCCATCGCCCCCGCTGCGCGCACCAGCGCGCTGACGGGGGGAGAAGGGCAGGGGTGAGAGGGACGCCCGCGCAGCGGGCGCTTTCACCGCCTTGAAAGCGTATACTCAATGCAAATATGTTGTATCTCCGGCAAGTTGTGCCGGCGACCATTCAATACCCAAGGTAAAATCTGCTTTTTCTGACCCAAGGAGAACCGCACCATGCTCACACCCGGCGACCAGCTTCCTGCCGTCACCCTGCACGAATACGTCCCCGCCGAAGGCGGCGCATGCGCGCTCGGCCCCGATGCGGTAGACACCGCCCAGGCCGCAGCTGGCAAAACCATCGTGCTCTTTGCTGTGCCCGGCGCGTTTACGCCCGTGTGCTCCGAGCAGCACCTGCCCGGCTATCTGGAACAGTACGAGGCGCTCAAAGCCGCTGGCGCCGATGAAATCTGGTGCGTCGCCTGCAACGACCCCTTCGTCATGGGCGCCTGGGGGCAGGCGCAGGGCGTGCAGGGAAAAATCCGCATGCTCGGCGACGGCAACAACGCACTGGCGCAAGCCGCAGGCCTCACGCAGGACATGACGGCGCGCGGCTTTGGCGTGCGCAGCGCGCGCTACTCTGCACTCGTGCGTGATGGCCGCATCGTCACCCTCAACGTGGAAGCGCCGGGCGAATTCGCCGTCAGCGACGCCGCCACCATGCTGGAACAACTGAAAGCCAATCCCAAGGCGTAAGCACCGCGCCCAAGGCACAACGGCCTTCCACTGGAAGGCCGTTTTTTGCGCCGTTGAAAGCAATACCCCTACGATATAACGCTGTATTGCCGGCGACTTGCGCCGGCGACAAAAATATACCAACCGTGTTCGCTCTGGGTAGATTTGGAACGCGCGCGTGCCAAATGTCGCCCGCTTCCTCGCGGCACTTCCGCTCCCTCGGGGTGAAGCCGACTTCAGCCTTCGCCTTCTAGCTGCTTTCCAACTCGCCAATCGGAGGAAGGACATTGCGCGGAGGCGGATACAGGTTTACCCGCTAGTGATTCCAATTTGCTCACAGCCGGTGAGCAAATTAGCCGTTGTTCGCGCCCTCTTTATTCCTGCGCATACACGGAGGCGGATGGGTGCCTGCCAACCACCGCCCGCTTTGCCGAAGTAGGGAGTGAAGAGCAATCCTCCGATTTGTGCTAAGAGGCGCAAGTTCGCCATCCTCCCATCATCAACAAGGAAAAAGGAGTAAAGAAATGATTTACGGCTACATTCGCGTGTCGAGCGACAGGCAAACCGTCGAGAACCAGCGGTTCGAGATAAACAATTTTTGCGGAAAGCATGGCCTGAAGATAGACGGATGGATTGAGGAGACCATCAGCGGGACGAAGAACTATGACAAGCGGGAACTCGGCAAGCTGCTGAAGCGCGTGCAGAAGGGCGACCTCATCATCTGTGCCGAACTGTCCAGACTCGGGCGCAATCTTTTTATGATTATGGAAATTTTGAACATCTGCATGACAAAGGAATGCCGTGTGTGGACCATCAAGGACAGCTACCGGCTGGGCGAAGACATCCAGTCGAAGGTGCTCGCGTTTGCGTTTGGCCTTTCGGCGGAAATCGAGCGGAACCTCATAAGCCAGCGCACGAAGGAAGCGCTGGCACGCAAAAAAGCCGAGGGCGTCGTCCTCGGTCGCCCGGTGGGGCGCAAGTCGGCTCCAGAGAAGCATAAACTTCACAGCCGGCAGGGGCTCATCCGTGAACTTGCTGCACTCGGTCAATCACGCAACAAAATTGCGCAGATTTGCAAGGTTCACCGTAACACGCTTGCAAGGTTCGTCCGCGAATATATGCCGGAACTGGATAAAAGAGCGATTTCGTAAGGCAAGCCGCTTCGCCGTGCGCGTTCACGTCTTCGGAATCCTGGGTCATCCTCTCGCCCATCGAGCAGAGCATCAAGCGCAAAATTGAAGCCATCGGCACGCCGCTCAAGGACTGGAACATCCAGATCAACTACGGCATCAAGACCGGCTGCAACGAAGCCTTCATCATAGACGAGGCGAAGCGCACGGAAATTCTGTCTTGGTGCCAAGACGCCTCCGAGCGTGAACGCACCGAGCAGCTTATACGACCGATTCTGCGCGGCAGGGACATC
>JAFRYL010000170.1 GCA_017437605.1 Ottowia sp.
CGGCCTCGGCGCGCAACCGCTGCGCGTATTCCAGCGCCTGCGCCGCGTCGTGGATGGAGCACGGCCCGGTGACAACGAGCAGACGGTCATCGGCGCCATGCAGTACGCGCGAAATGGCGTCGCGGCTGCCCTGCACAAGACGCTGCGCCGCGTCATCTGGGGGCATCCACTCCTGCAACAGCGAGGGCGTGAGCAGCGGGCGCACAGCGCGGATGCGCGTGTCATCCACGCGCGTGGTGTCCAGGGTGTGTGGGACAGTTTGGGACATAGCCAGAAAAATCTTTCAAAAAAACAAGAGCACAAACCCCAAAGAACAGAGGGGTAGAGCGTCATTTTATTTCCCGGGGATTGCGCCGGCGCTCAGAGCACCCAGCGCACCTGCGGGGGCCCACCGAGCGCGAGGTAGAGCGCGTCAAGCTGCTCGCGGCTGGTGGCGTGAATCTGGAGCGTGATGCCCAGGTAGCGCCCCCCGCCGCTCTCGCGCAGCTCAATGGCGGCGGCGTCGAACTGCGGGTCATGCTCGCGCGCAATGCTGGTGATGGCATGCACGAAGTGCTCCCCGTTCTCTCCCACCACCTTGATGGGGAACAGGCAGGGATAGTCAATGAGCGAGGTGCGGGGGGCAGGAGCGTTCATGGTGCAGGGCAAAGGAGCGCAAAGGGCGCATTCTCGCGCTGCGCCGGCGGGTGCCGGAAGCGGAACAATGCCACAGCGGAAATTGTCCCGCGCCGCTATAATCGCCCCTCTGCAAACCGAACGTGTGCAAGCAGCCAGAGAATTCACGGGAATGGCTCACGACAGCGCCGCGCCGCAAGGCGAGAACAAAGCCGGTCGCACCATTACCGTGGCGGACTGGGAGCGCCTTTTGCAATGGCGCCTTGCAGCTATCCCGCTTGCAGCAGGACTGGTCGTTGTCGCCGTGTTTGCTGTTGCTGCTTCGGGTATTTCGCTGGCGGCATCTGCGGCATACGGAGTATTTGCGGCATGGCTGCCGACGCTGCTGTCTTTGCAAATGGCGGCGCGCACAATACGGTTTCAGTTTGGCGCCCCAAAAGCATTGGCGGCGCTGATGGTGATTGAGGGAATCAAGATAATGCTCACCTTGGCGCTGCTGCTGGCCGCGCCCAAAGTGGTGGCACAGGTGAACTGGCTGGCTTTGCTGGCCGGTTTTGTCGTAACCATCAAGGCTGCCTGGGTAGCCTGGTGGCGGGTATTGAAAAAGGTCGCTTGACCGTCGGACAGTAACTGGTGACATATGGCTGCTGAAACTGCTGCACACGCCCCGACTGCTGGTGAATATATCCAGCACCACCTGCTCCACCTGCAAAAAAACCTTTCGCTTGAGGACGTCACGCAAAAGGGGCTGGTTGATTTCGGCGTCATCAATCTTGACTCCCTGTTCTGGTCCATTCTGCTTGGCCTGTTTGGCTGCTGGCTGCTGTGGCGCGGTGCCCGCAGCGCCACGTCCGGTGTGCCCGGGCGCTTTCAGGCGGCCATTGAAATCCTCGCCGAAATGATTGAAGACCAGGCGAAGGCAGTGATACCCAATGAAAAAAGCCGCAGGCTGGTTTGCCCGCTGGCGCTCACAGTCTTTGTCTGGATTTTTCTGATGAATGCCATGGATTTGTTGCCGCTGGATTTGCTGCCACAAATCTGGCATGCCGCAGGCCCGGCCATGGGATTGAGCGACCACCTGCGCGTTGTGCCCACGGCGGATTTGTCCACCACACTCGGTTTGTCCTGCGGCGTGCTTCTGGTGTGTCTGGCGTACAGCCTGAAAATCAAAGGCGCCAAAGGCTGGGGTCACGAAATGATTACCGCGCCCTTTGGGGCGCACTGGGCGCTCTGGATACCCAATTTCGCCATTCAGGTTATTGAGTTCATTGCCAAAACAGTTTCGCACGGCATGCGGTTGTTTGGCAACATGTTTGCTGGTGAACTGGTCTTCATGCTGATTGCGCTGATGGGTGGCGCGTGGGCGTGGCATTTCAATATCGGCGGTATCTTGCTGGCCATTGGCCACGTTGCTGCCGGCGCCGCTTGGGCAATCTTCCACATCCTGATTATCACCTTGCAGGCATTCATCTTTATGATGCTGACGCTCATCTACGTTGGACAGGCGCACCAGCACCACTGACACGTTTACTTTTTTCTTCCCTTTCCCTTCCCCTTCCCCTCACTACAGGAGCAATCATGGAAATCCAAGGTCTCGTTGCACTGGCTTGCGGCATCATTATTGGTCTGGGCGCCGTTGGCGCTTCCATCGGCATCGCGCTGATGGGCGGTAAATTCCTTGAATCCTCCGCGCGCCAGCCGGAGCTGATGGGCAAGCTGCAAACCAGCATGTTCGTGCTGGCTGGCCTGATTGACGCGGCCTTCCTGATTGGCGCGGCTATCGCCCTTTACTTCGCAATTGCCAACAACACCTTCGTTCCCGCCTGACGGTCAAGACCCCTCCCGACAGAAAGGAGTCGAACCGTGAATATCAACGCGACCCTGTTTCTACAGGCCGTTGTCTTCGCGATTTTGGTGTGGTTCACCATGAAATTTGTGTGGCCGCCCATCACGAAGGCGCTGGACGAGCGCGCGCAAAAGGTTGCCGATGGCTTGGCAGCAGCCGACAAGGCTCGCACCGAGCTGGCGGCGGCAAACGAGCGCGTCGAGCAGGAGCTGGCCAATTCGCGCAATGAAACTGCCGCGCGCCTGGCGGAAGCCGAGCGGCGTGCGCAGCAAATCATTGAGGAAGCCAAAGAGCGCGCCAACGCCGAGGCAGGAAAAATCATGCAGGCAGCGCAGGCTGACGCTGAGCAACAGATGGCGCAGGCGCGAGAAACGCTGCGCGAACAGGTTGCGGCGCTGGCCGTCAAGGGTGCCGAGCAGATTTTGCGCAAAGAGGTGAACGCAGCGGCGCATTCAGACCTTCTGGCGACGCTGAAAACCCAACTCTGACGCCCGCACGAGGAAACCCAGTCATGGCAGAACTCGCCACCATCGCACGCCCGTACGCCGAGGCCATGTTTGCCGCTTCGCATTCCAGCCTTGCCGCCACGCAGGGCTGGCTGGACGATTTGGCAGCAGTTGCCGGCAATGCCGAGCTGCTTCAGTTTGCGGCCAATCCCAAAGTCACCGCAGAGCAGGTGTACCAACTCATTGCCGAAACGCAGGAAAAAGCCATGCCAAAACGCATTGCGAATTTTCTGCGCACGGTGATTGAAAATGACCGCCTGGCGATTTTGCCGGATGTCGCGCGGCAGTTCCGCATCATGGTTGACGACGAGGCCGGCAGTGCGGAGGCTCTGATTCAGAGCGCCTTCCCCATCAAGAAGGGGGAGCTTGGCGAGCTGATGAAAGGGTTGGAAAAGCGTTTTGCGCGCAAGCTCAAACCCAACGTCCAGGTGGATGAGTCGCTCATTGGCGGCATCCGCGTGACGGTTGGCGACCAGGTGCTGGATACCTCCGTCAAGGCGCAGCTCGAGCAGATGAAGGCTGCCTTGTCGGCCTGAATCAGAGAACCGGAAATTTTCGACAAACCATTAACCAGGAACGAGTGATGCAACTCAATCCCGCAGAAATCTCAGAACTGATCAAGAGCCGTATCGAGGGGCTGGGTGTCAGTGCCGATGTGCGTAATCAGGGCACCGTGGTGTCTGTGGCAGACGGCATCGTGCGCGTACACGGTCTGTCGGAAGCCATGCAGGGCGAAATGCTGGAGTTTCCTCCGACGCCCGATGGTCAGGTCACGTATGGCTTGGCGCTCAACCTGGAGCGCGATTCCGTGGGCGCCGTGATTCTTGGTGCGTACGAGCACGTGTCCGAGGGCGACACTGTCAAATGCACGGGGCGCATTCTGGATGTGCCCGTCGGTCCGGAACTGGTGGGGCGCGTGGTCAATGCCTTGGGGCAGCCGATTGACGGCAAGGGGCCGGTCGACGCCAAGCAGACCGACGTGATTGAAAAAGTGGCGCCCGGCGTGATTGCGCGCCAGTCGGTGAGCCAGCCGGTGCAGACCGGCCTGAAAGCCATTGACTCCATGGTGCCCATCGGGCGCGGCCAGCGTGAGTTGATTATTGGCGACCGCCAGACGGGGAAAACCGCTGTGGCGATTGACGCCATCATCAATCAAAAAGGCCAGGACATGATTTGCATCTATGTGGCAATCGGTCAGAAGGCCTCGTCCATCAAAAACGTGGTGCGCGCGCTGGAAAAAGCTGGCGCGATGGACTACACCATTGTTGTGGCGGCGTCGGCCTCCGAGTCGGCAGCCATGCAGTATGTGGCCGCGTACTCCGGCTGCACTATGGGCGAGTATTTCCGCGACCGTGGGCAGGATGCGCTGATTGTGTATGACGACCTGTCCAAGCAGGCAGCGGCCTACCGTCAGGTGTCGCTGCTGCTGCGCCGCCCGCCTGGGCGCGAAGCCTATCCCGGCGACGTGTTCTACCTGCACAGCCGCCTGCTCGAGCGCGCCGCGCGCGTGAACGCGCACTACGTGGAAACCTTCACCAAGGGCGAAGTCAAGGGCAAGACCGGCTCGCTGACGGCGCTGCCCATCATTGAAACGCAGGCAGGCGACGTGTCCGCCTTCGTGCCGACGAACGTGATTTCCATCACCGACGGGCAAATCTTTCTGGAAACCAACCTGTTCAACGCCGGCATTCGTCCCGCCATCAATGCGGGTATTTCCGTGTCGCGCGTGGGGGGCTCGGCGCAGACGAGCTGGATTAAGGGGTTGTCGGGCGGTATCCGCACCGACTTGGCGCAGTACCGCGAGCTGGCGGCGTTCGCGCAGTTTGCCTCTGACCTGGACGAAGCCACGCGCAAGCAGCTTGACCGTGGTGCGCGCGTCACCGAGCTGCTCAAGCAGCCGCAGTACAGCCCGCTGCCCATCAGCCTGATGGGGGCGTCGCTGTTCGCCGTCAACAACGGCTTCATGGACGACGTGGATGTCAAGAAAGTGCTGGAGTTTGAGGCCGGGCTGCATGGCTATCTGAGAGACCACCACGCGGCGCTGCTCAAGACCATTGAGGACAACGGCGCCAAGTGGGATGCCAAGCCCGCCAAGGATTCCGACAGCGACGAGAAAAAGGCATTCAAGAAACTCTGCGCCGATGCCGAGGCTGAATTGACCGAGGCCATCAAGTCTTTCAAGAAGATGTTCGGCTGAGGTTTTTCCAGCGAGGAGTCAGGAAACCATGGCGGTCGGCAAGGAAATTCGCCTCAAAATCCAGTCCGTGGAAAACACGCGCAAGATTACCAAAGCCATGCAGATGGTGGCGGCGTCAAAAATGCGCAAGGCGCAGGATTGCATGCGCGCCGCGCGCCCGTACGCTGAAAAGGTGCGAAACATTGCGTCGCACCTCGGCGAAGCCAACCCCGATTATGTCCACCCCTTTATGGAGCAGCACGATGCGCCAAAGGTTGGGCTGGTCGTGGTCACCACTGACAAGGGCTTGTGCGGCGGCATGAACACCAATGTGCTGCGCGCGGTGACGGCGAAGCTGCAGGAGTGGCAGGGTGCCGGTTTGCAGACTGAGGCCGTGGCCATCGGCAACAAGGGGCTTGGTTTCCTGACGCGCATCGGCGCACGGGTGGTGGCACAAGCCACGCAGCTTGGCGATGTGCCGAGGCTGGACAAGCTCATTGGCCCGGTCAAGACGCTGCTCGACATGTATGAAAGGGGCGAGCTGCACGCGGTCTATATCGCCTACACGCGCTTCATCAACACGATGCGCCAGGAGGCGGTGATTGAGCAGCTCTTGCCGCTGTCTTCCGAGAAAATGCAGGAAGAAACCCGAGAAAGCGGCACGCAGCTTGACTGGGATTATCTCTACGAGCCGAACGCAAAAAGCGTGATTGATGATTTGCTGGCGCGCTATGTTGAGGCGCTGGTCTATCAATCGCTGGCTGAAAACATGGCCTCCGAGCAATCCGCCCGCATGGTGGCCATGAAAGCGGCCACGGACAATGCCGGCAACGTCATTAACGAGCTGCGCCTGGTTTACAACAAGACGCGGCAGGCGGCCATTACCACCGAATTGACCGAAATTGTCGCTGGCGCGGCTGCGGTTTAGTTACACACTTCCATGTAAACACATTTGGAGCAAGACACATGGCTCAGGTTCAAGGAAAAATCGTTCAGTGCATCGGCGCCGTGGTGGACGTGGAGTTCCCCCGCGACAAGATGCCCAAGGTGTACGACGCCCTCAAGATGGACGGCTCGCCGCTGACGCTGGAAGTGCAGCAGCAGTTGGGCGATGGCGTGGTGCGCACCATTGCGCTTGGCTCCTCCGACGGCCTGCGCCGTGGCATGACGGTGGTCAACACGCACAACCCCATCACGGTGCCCGTGGGTCCCGGCACGCTTGGGCGCATCATGGACGTGCTCGGCAACCCCATTGACGAGCGCGGCCCCATTGACCAGTCGCAGATGGCGTCCATTCACCGCAAGGCGCCGGCGTATGAGGAGCTTTCGCCCTCGCAGGAAGTGCTGGAAACGGGTATCAAGGTTATTGACTTGGTCTGCCCCTTTGCCAAGGGCGGCAAGGTGGGGCTGTTTGGCGGTGCCGGCGTGGGCAAGACCGTCAACATGATGGAACTCATCAACAACATCGCCAAGGCGCACAGCGGCCTGTCAGTGTTTGCCGGCGTGGGCGAGCGCACGCGCGAGGGCAACGACTTCTACCATGAAATGTCGGACGCGGGCGTGGTCAACCAGGAGAATCTGGGCGACTCCAAAGTCTCCATGGTCTACGGCCAGATGAACGAGCCGCCTGGCAACCGCCTGCGCGTGGCGCTCACTGGCCTGACGATTGCCGAATCCTTCCGCGACGAAGGGCGCGACGTGCTGTTCTTCGTGGACAACATCTACCGTTACACGCTCGCTGGCGTGGAAGTGTCCGCTCTGCTTGGGCGCATGCCGTCTGCCGTGGGCTACCAGCCGACGCTGGCTGAGGAAATGGGGCGCCTGCAAGAGCGCATCACCTCCACCAAGGTGGGCTCCATCACCTCCATTCAGGCCGTCTACGTGCCTGCTGACGACTTGACCGACCCCTCGCCGGCCACGACCTTCGCGCACTTGGACTCCACCGTCGTGCTCTCGCGCGACATCGCCGCGCTCGGTATCTACCCCGCCGTGGACCCGCTGGACTCCACCAGCCGCCAGCTTGACCCGCTGGTCGTTGGCGAGGAGCACTACAACGTCGCGCGCCAGGTGCAGGGCACGCTGCAGCGCTACAAGGAGCTGCGCGACATCATCGCCATTCTGGGCATGGACGAACTCAGCCCCGAAGACAAGATGGCCGTGGCGCGCGCGCGCAAGATTCAGCGTTTCCTCTCGCAGCCCTTCCATGTGGCGGAAGTGTTCACCGGCTCGCCCGGCAAGTACGTCCCGCTGCAGGAAACCATCAAGGGTTTCAAGATGATTGTCAACGGCGAGTGCGACGAGCTGCCCGAGCAGGCGTTCTACATGGTCGGCACCATCGAAGAAGCGATGGAAAAGGCCAAGAAAATCTGATTGAGCCAGCCCCTGCGCACAGGAAAGGGAACACATGGCCGACACCATTCACGTTGACGTGGTCAGCGCCGAGGAGTCCATCTTTTCCGGTGAGGCCACGTTCGTGGCGCTGCCCGGCGAGATGGGCGAGCTTGGCATCTATCCGCGCCACACGCCGCTGATTACGCGCATCAAGCCCGGCTCGGTGCGCATCCAGAAAGCCGAAGGTGGCGAAGAGCTTGTTTTTGTCGCCGGCGGCATTCTGGAAGTGCAGCCGCATTTGATTACCGTGCTTGCGGACACCGCCATCCGTGGCGGCGACCTGGACGAAGCCAAGGTCAACGAGGCGCGCAAACACGCCGAGGACGCGCTGAAAAACGCCAAGAGCCAGATTGACATGGCGCGCGCTTCCACTGAACTGGCGGTGCTCACAGCGCAGGTGGCTGCGCTGCGCAGATACCGCGAGAAGCGTTGAGCAGCGCACACGCGCGCTGCGCTAAATACCGGAGCCGCTGCGCGCGGCTCCGATTTTTTTGGCGCCCGGGCATGCACCGGGCGCGCAGATTCCTACAATGCACCCCATGCAAGAAAGCAAACCCCGCGCCGGCGAAGGCGCACAAATGAAGGCCGCCGCGCTTCTGGTCACAGAGGGCGCGCTGGTTGAGCTGAGCGCCGCCGATGCGCGCGAAATCGTCAGCTACATGCGCCCCACACGCATGCCGGGGGGCAGCGTGGTGATACGTGCGGGCGAGTCCTCGCACAGCGACTTCATGGCGCTGATTCTGAGCGGCGAAGTCACCGTGGAAAACGACGTGGAGTCCGCTGGCAAAGGCAACAGCATGGTCGTTTCCGTGCTCGGTCCCGGCAGCCTGGTTGGGGACATGGGCATCATTGACGGCGCGCCGCGCTCAGCCACCTGCATCGCCTCCACCGACCTGGCGCTGGCCGTGCTCACGCGCCAGGACATGACGCGCCTGATGGACGAGCGCCCGACGGTGGCCGCGCGGCTGCTCATGGCGATTGCCAAACGCATCGCCGACCACCTGCGCGAAACCAACCGCAAACTCGTTGCACTGTCACAGGTCAGCAAGGCGCTCGAGCAGGAGCTGGAAGCCGTGCATGGCGTCAACAAACGCCTGCTGGACAAAATCACCGCCCTTGGCGGCAGTCCGGACACCACACTGCGTTGACGCGCTGGCATACGAAAGCGCCCCCCACCAGCGGGGCGCTTTTTTGTTCCCAAAAAACATATACCCCAATACAACAAACATTGTTGCCGGCTTATGTTGCCTGCATTCAAAGAGGATATGTGTAGGTATATGAAAAATAAAGAGTTTTCCCTGTCTTTTAAGGACTGAAAACCGTCGGTATACCATCATCGCCGGCTTATGAAGCCAGCGACAAGTGTATGTTTGATGGAGTATGGGTTGTTTGCGGCGTATCAGCCACGCATCAGCGCCTCAATCTCTTCCACGCGCACGGGCACATCGCGCGTGATGAGTTCGCAGCCCGCTTCGGTGACGATAGCGTCATCCTCAATGCGGATGCCGAAGTTCCAGTATTTCTCCGGCACACCATCGGCGGGGCGCACGTAAAGCCCCGGCTCTATCGTCAGCACCATGCCGGGGCGCAGCACGCGCGCCGCCTTGCCCTCGCCCGGCTCGGTGGTGCTGCCGCAATCGTGCACGTCCATGCCCAGCCAATGGCTCGTGCGGTGCATGTAAAAGGGCTGATACGCGCGCTGCTCCAGCACCGCCTGCACGTCCGGGCAGCGATTGCGGGAGAGCAGCCCCAAATCCAGCAGCCCCTGCGAGAGCGTGCGCAGGCACGCCTCATGCGGCGCGTCAAAGCGCGCTCCCGCGCGGCAAGCGCTGATGGCCGCCTGCTGCGCCGCCAGCACCACTTCATACAGCGCGCGCTGCGCGCCCGTGAAGCGCCCATTCGCGGGAAAGGTGCGGCTGATGTCGCCCGCGTAGCCGTCCAGCTCGCAGCCTGCGTCAATCAGCACCATTTCCCCCGCGCGGCACGGCGCGCTGCCCGCCGGGTAGTGCAGCACGCAGGCATTGGCGCCAGCGGCCACGATGCTCGGATACGCCACGCCCTGCGCGCCCGCGTCGCGGAAGGCGTGCAGCAGCTCCGCTTCCAGATGGTGCTCGCACGGCTGCTCCCCGGCGCGCAGCATGGCCGCGCAGCGGCGCATGGCGCGCATGTGCCCCTCGGCACTGATGGCGCCCGCACGCCGCATCAGCGTCAGCTCACTCTCATCTTTGACAAGGCGCATCTCGTCCAGCAGCGCGCACACATCACGCATCTGCGTGGGCGCAGACGCGCCATCACGCGCCTTGGCGCGCACCTGCGCCAGCCAGCCCTCGGCGCGCTCAAGCAGCCCCGTATGCACGCCAAATGGCAGCCACAGCGCCTGCGCGCCCGCCAGCATGGGGGGCAGGCGCTGTGCCAGCTCTTCGGCGCTGTACGCCGCATCCACGCCCAGTGCATCGGGGGCAGCCTGCGGCCCCAGGCGCACGCCCGTCCACACCTCGCGCTCCGCGTCTTTGGGGCGGCAGAAGAGGGTGGAGCGCCCCGTCGCGTCCAGCACCAGCCAGGCGCCCGGCTCGGTGAAGCCCGTGAGGTAATAAAAGTAGCTGTCGTGGCGGTAGGGATAGTCGCTGTCGCGGTTGCGGCGTTGCTCCGGCGCCGTCGGAATCACCGCCACGCCACCCGGGCCAAGCTGCGCCGCCAGCCGCGCGCGCCGCGCGGCAAAAGGAGTGCTGTGTGTCATGGGGGCGATGATGGCACGGCATGGGGCGGCCAATGCGGGGAAAAGGCGCAGCCCTCGTTGCTTGTGGAAATCAAGATGGCGCGGAAATTTTTGGCAGCGCCATAACTTGTGCAGTATAGATTCGTCGCCGGCTTATGTTGCCGGCAACAGTGTATAGATGCAATGGGTATGACATCATTGCGGGCAAAAAAACCGCCCCGGGAGGGGCGGTTTCCATGCGCGGCGTTGTCTCACTCCATGTTCTTCAAGTCGTCGGCGAAGGTCAGCTTGCAGCCAGTGGCTTCCTGCACCTGTTCCTTGGTGAATTCGGGGTTGATTTCCTTGACGACCAGCCCCTTGTCGGTCACGTCCATGACGGCCATCTCGGTGATGATTTTGGTCACGCAGGTCAGCGCCGTGAGCGGCAGCGTGCATTTCTCCAGAATCTTGTGCGCGCCCTTCTGGGTGTGCTCCATGGCCACGATGACGTTCGGCGCGCCGACCACCAGGTCCATCGCGCCGCCCATGCCGGGCACCATCTTGCCGGGAATAATCCAGTTGGCGAGGTTGCCCTTTTCGTCCACCTGCAGTGCGCCGAGCACCGTGGCATCCACATGACCGCCACGAATGATGCCGAAGCTGGTGGCGGAGTCAATGAAGGCGCCGCCGGGGGCGATGGAAGAGGGCTGCCCGCCCGCGTCGGAAACATTGGGGTCGGGAGTTTCGGGCTTGGGGCCCGCGCCAACCATGCCGTTTTCCGCTTCCAGAATTACGCGCACGTCCGGCGGCAGGAAGGACGGCACCATGGTCGGCAGACCGATGCCCAGGTTCACAACGTCGCCGTCGTGGAACTCCTTGGCAACCCGCTTGGCGATGAACGCCTTGATTTGGCTCTTGTCCATTACTTTGCTCCTCCATCCACGACGTAATCCACGAGGATGCCCTGCACCACGACATCGTCGGGGTTGAGCATGTCCACGATTTCATCCGCCTGCACGATGACGGTATCGGCGGCGGACGCCATGACGACGTTGAAGTTGCGCGTCGTGCCGTGGAAGCGGATGTTGCCGAACTTGTCCACCTGCGTGCCGTAGCAGATGGCGACATCGGCGCGCATCGGCTCTTCCAGCAGGAACTTCTTGCCGTTCACTTCAACGAGCTTTTTGCCGGCTTCTTCGCCCACGGGCGTGCCGATGCCGGTCGGCGTCAGGACGCCGCCCAGACCGTAGCCGCCCGCGCGGATTTTTTCCGCCATCGAGCCTTGCGGCACGAGCGTGACTTTCATTGAGCCGTCGTTCATCTTCTGCCCGACTTCGGGGTTCACACCGATGTGCGTCGCGTACAGGTGCGCGACCTGCCCGTTGTGAATCAGCTCCTGCACGCCGTGTTCAAGGGCGGGCTGGCCACCGTCGTTGCAAATCACGGTCAGGTTCTTGACCCCCGACTCTGCAATCGCGTGCAGCAGCTCATTGGCGCCGCCGACACTCAGGAAGCCGCCGACCATGACGGTCATGCCGTCCTTGACGAGGGCTGCCGCTTCCTGCATGGAGATTTGTTTTGCCATGATTTTCCTTTCGTCAAAGGCAGGGCACCTTTTTTGGGCGCCCTGCCGGGAACGCATAGTTGCTTGCCTGGCTCGCTCAAGCCTATAGGGCTGAGATACCAAGCATCCCGATTGCAGTGAAGCCAACGCAGGCGACTACCCCCATCACAAGCAGCGCCAGCACGCAGTAGCCCATGATGTCCTTGGCGCCCAGGCCAGCGGCACCCAGTGCCGGCAGCGCCCAGAACGGCTGAATCATGTTGGTCCACTGGTCACCCCAGGCAATTGCCATGCCGGTGATGGCAGGCTTGACGCCCAGTTCCAGACCCGCCGGCATCATGATGGGACCCTGCACCGCCCACTGGCCGCCGCCGGAGGGAACGAAGAAGTTCACGATGCCGGCCGCCAGGAATGTCCAGAGCGGGAAGGTGACGTTGTTGGAAATGCTGACGAAGAAGTTGGAAATCACCGCCGCGAGGCTGGTGCCCGAGTCGCCGCCCGAAAAGACCATCATGGCCTGAATGCCCGCGTAGAACGGGACCTGCAGGATGACGCCCGCTGCGCCCTTGGCCGCGTCCAGCACGGCATGCACGTAGCGAATCGGGGTGCCGTGCATGAGCAGGCCAAGTATCAGGAACAGGAAGTTGACGGAGTTCAGGTCAAGCCCTTTGAGACCCATGCCCCAGGTCGTGCCATTGACTTCTTTTTTCACAAAGAACAGGACGGCGAGGTAGACAAGCCCTGCCAAGCCAATGACCCACGCAAGAATCGGGCTGTTTTCAATCCACTCGGCGGGAGTAGTGGGTTTCGGATACTCACGCTCCTGGTCTTCAAGGAGTTTGGGGTCCACGATGAAGGTGTCTTCCTTCTTCGGGTGCGCCATACCAAAAATCAGAGCAGTCAGGATGACGCAGGCGGCCACCATGATGAGGTTCCACGACGCGAAGATGGTGTCGCCGGTGCTGATGAGTTCCTTCACAGCGCCGCCGGTGTTGGTCAGACCATCAGGTTTCAGGTTGCCGGCCGTGTTCAGCGACAGCGGGATGGAGCCGGAAACGCCTGCGTGCCAAATCGCAAAGCCGGCGTAACCAGCGGCAATCAGCATACGGTAGTCAGCTTCCTTGATTTTGCGTGCCACCGCGCGACCGAACAGGGCGCCGACGATGAGACCAAAGCCCCAGTTGATGAAGGAAGCCACCGAGCCGACCAGCACCGTGAGCATGACGCCTTGCGCGGGCGTCTTGGCAAGGCCTGCCATTGCTTCAAGCGCCTTCTTGATGGGTGGTGCTGTGGCAAACGCCGTACCGGTCACAACGACCAAGGCCATCTGCATGGAGAAGGCCAAGAGACCCCATGCGCCCTTGCCCCAAGCCATTGTCATCTGCAAGGGACCTGCGCCTGCAGCTGGCATCGCCGCAATGAAGACGATGATGGTCAAGATGACCGCGAAGATGAATGCGTCTGGTAGGAACCTGTTCATGAACAGGACGCACGCGTTGGTAAATCGCTTCATGTGAGTGAGTCTCCTATAGGTTGTCCACGGTAGCGGACTATATACCTCTTGTAAGGAAGAGTTGGGTAACACTTTGTGTGGTATGGCGCGTGACTGCGGCACAGCGGAGCAAGAGGCGCATCTCTCGCCCGCACCAGCAGGCGCATTCTTGCTCCTGAAAGTGCAGAAACAAGCATATACTCATTGATAATGTATTTCGTTGCCGGCGCATCTTGCCGGTGGCAAGTGTATACCCAATGATTTTCGCCTCATTTCTGTCCGCTGCGTTCGCGGCGGCGGAGCCGGAGGATTGGCTTGCGCGTGCGCCAAGCGTGGTTTAATGGAGGCAAACAGGAGCGGGTTTTATTGCGCCCGACATGGAAAATAAATGTGGATTTTTAGATAAAAATCATGTTTTTCGCGCGCACAATCATGGCGGCTCTGACTGGCAAAAACAACCGCAAACTGTAAAAACAAGCACATGGACCTGCATGTATCCCCGCAGCGCATCATCGGCGTGCTCATTCTGTGCCTTGGCGTGGCGTATGGCGCCGTCCTGCTCGTGCTGGCGGCGCGGCAAAAAGCGGCGTTTCGCGCGGACGCCGGCACGCTGCCGCAGCTTGCAGCGATAGAAACCGGGGTGTATTTCTGCGCCACGCTCGGCATTTCGGACTATTTGATGAATACGCTGCTGCTGCGCTGGAAACGTCTGGTGGAGGACAGGAAACTCCCCGGCACCCTCGTCACCTGCGGCCTGACGCCCAGCGCGGTGATTGCTTTTGCGCTTTTGCAGGTGGACAACCCGGTGGCGCTTTCAACGCTGCTGCCCTGCGCGGCAGGCATCGTTCTGGGCAGCGCGACCGGCGCCAGAATCGTCAGCGGCATGGACGGCGCACGCATCAGGCGTATCCTGTTCATTGCCCTCATCGGCGCGCTCATTGCGCTTATCGTGCGCATTGTGGTGGCGCGCGGCGCGGCGGGCACCGCCACCGCGCTGACGCTGCCGCAGCTTGCGTTTGCCGTAGCGGTTTCGTTCTTCTGGGGTGCGGTGAACATGATTGGCGTGCCGGGGAAGCCGGCGGGCAGCGCCATGTTTCTCCTGCTCGGCATGTCCCCCATTGCCACGCTCACCATGATTCTGGTCATGGGCAGCATCGGCCCCATGGGCGGCGGCATTTCCATCATCAAAAGCGGCCGCTACCACCAAAAACCCGCCTGCGCGGCGGTGGTTTTTGGCTCGCTTGGCGCCATTCTGGGCGTGCTCTTTGCCATCTCCATCAGCGCCACCCTGCTCAATATCCTGCTGGTGGCTGTCATGCTGATTGCGATAGTGTCCCTGCGGCGGTAGCGGCGCGGTTCTGCTGGCGTCGTCATCGCCCGCTACCAGTCCCGGAAAAATCGCCGTCGGGCGATGAAGGGCTGCGCTGGTTACAACAGCCCTTGGCGATTGGCCTCGCTCCACACAAACGGAGAGTAGGTTTTGAGGTGTGTTTCGCTGATGTCCCCCAAGAGATACATCAGGAAGTGCTTCTTCCTGATGCCGCAGTAGTTTGCATTATCGAGCTTCAATCTGGCGATGGTGGCTTGCACCTCTGTCAGCGTGGGCGTGTCCAGCGCCGGGTTGGGATAGATGTGCCCGGTCACCAGTTCCAGATGAAACCAGCCATTCTGGACGGCAAACGGGTCAAGCACATTGCGCGATTGACCCTTGCGTGCGTTTATCAGCGCGCTCGCAAGACGGTAATTGCTCCACTCATACGCCAAGTCGGGGCAGAGTGATTTCGGGATGAAGTGGTCAATGGTGACATCCCCTATGTCTTCCTTGTACACAGCGAGATAGGCGCAGCAGCGCCCATACCGTTCATACACGTCGGGCTTGCACTCACGCCAGTACTCTTTCAGGTGTGTGCCTTTGGGCAAAGGCTGGTTGTCGGCGATGCCACGCGCGCGCATCCACGCAACGCCTTTTTGCCGCACCTTGGTATCAAAGTCGGGCGGCTCCGGTTGCTGTTGCACCGCAATCATGTCGCCCAACCTTTTTTCTGGGCGACAAAGCGCCAGCGTATCCAAAAAGGGTCTATGTCAGACAGAACGCCGCGCAGGCGCTCTTCCAGGGCTTTGGCTTGTGCTGCATCAAAGCTCTCTGCGCTCATAGCCTTTGCCGCTTCATTCAAAGCCTCCTCTGCTGGCAGAGAGTAGCCCGAAGGCAAATCAAAGGCTTCGCTTGCCAGCCAATTGCTGGCATCGCCCTGTTTGATGAAGTCGCGCTTGTTCAAGGCTACTTTGGCTACTTGGCTGTCGCGCAGCAAATCCAAATCAAACCATGCGTCTTTTTCGGGGTCAAACAGCGGCTCTACCGACGCCATGACCAAGGGCGAATGCGTGGACGCTAGGAGCTGCACGTTGGTGCTGGCCGCATCGTTGCCGAGGCTTTGCGCGGCTGAAATAAGCGCCTTCACGATGCACCGCTGCCAGCGTGGATGCAGGTGCGCTTCAATCTCGTCAATCAGGAACGTGATGTGCTGCGCTGTCTGCTCACCCAACAGGTGCGCGGCCATGAGGTGTTCATGCCACGCCCATACCAGCATGTAGGCTATTGCCAGAATGCGCCGCACGCCGGAGGACGCATGTACTACCGCTACATCCTGTCCGTAGGGCATGTGAACCGTGGGCATGTCGCGCGCATCACCCAAGTCAACCCTGGTCAACGAGCCGGGACACAGCGCTTCGCCCGGTGCAGGCGAGAGCTTGGCAAGCACTTGCTCAAGGTGCTTGAACTGCACTCCGTTTTCCTTTTGCCAGCTCGCCCAGTCGCGGAGGAGACCGTTGCAAGCCCAGCTGCGGCCATCAAACCCCCGTTTTCCGTCCCACACCTCGGCTTGGGAGAGCACATAGGCTGGAAGGCGCTTTTGCGCATCCATGCCGCTTGGATGGGCCCAGTAGTTGCGGTGCGGGTCCCAAAGGGCAAAGCTGCCGTCGGACATGGCATACATCACCAGTCCCGGGAAGGGTGGGCGGTCAGCGCGCACTGGCCAGCTTTGCTCCCGGCGGTTGAACGTGCTGGTGTATTCCTCGCCCTCAGGCTTTTCTGCGAAAAGGAAAGCAATTTTTCCTTCCTGTCCGATGGGGGGCACAGCCTTTTTTCCGGCGATTAGACGTGGGTTGACCTCGGCGGGCCATTTGCGCGTCATTGCCCACCAGACAATATCCAGAATAAAGGTTTTCCCAAGGCTGTTGTCGCCAGTGAGCAGATTCAGGCGCGAGCCAAACTCAAGGCGCATCTGCCCGGCCGGGCCGATGCCACTGGTTTCAAGGGTTTTAATCATGGTATGTCTCCGCTGGTGGATTTTGCGAGTGGCTCTTACAGCCACCCGCGCCGCTTGAAGTACCACAGCGGCAGCAGGGCGAGGACGGCCATGAGGCCGAGGGCGAAGGGGTAGCCGGCGGCCCATTCCAGTTCGGGCATGGCGCGGAAGTTCATGCCGTAGATGCTGGCCACCAGCGTGGGCGGCATGAGCGCGACGCTGACGACCGAGAACAGCTTGATGATTTTGTTCTGGTTGATGTTGATGAAACCGACGGTGGCGTCGAGCAGGAAGTTGATTTTGTCGAACAGGAAGGCGGTGTGGCTGTCCAGCGACTCAATGTCGCGGATGATTTGGCGCGCTTCTTCAAACTGCTGCGCGTCGAGCATTTTGCTGCGCATCAGGAAACTGACGGCGCGGCGCGTGTCCATGACGTTGCGGCGAATGCGCCCGTTCATGTCTTCGTGGCGCGCGATGGCGGCGAGCACTTCGCCAGCGTCGTTGTCGTCCACGTTGCCGTCGAGCACCTTTTTGCTCACGGCTTCCAGCTCGTCGTAGATTTCTTCCAGCGTGTCGGCGCTGTATTCCACGTCGCCGTCAAAGAGCTTGATGAGCACGTCCTTGGCGTTTTCCAGCAGCCCGGGCATGCGGCGCGCGCGCATGCGCAGCAGGCGCAGCGCGGGGGCAGATTCGTCGTGGATGGAGAAGAGCACGCCGTAGCTGCGCAGCTGCTCGTTGGTGTGGTTGAGGATAAAGGCCACGCGCACCTGGCCGGGGGAGTCGGGGTCGGCGACGAGGAAGTCGCTGCGAATGTGCAGGTCGCCGTTGTCTTCTTCGTAGAAGCGCGCGGACTCTTCAATGTCTTCGTCCACGGCGTCGTCCGGGATGGACACGCCGTAGTACTGCTTGACCCACTGTTTTTCTTCCGTAGTGGCTTCTTCCAGGTCCACCCAGATGGGGCGGAACTGCGACAGCTCCTGCAGCGATTCAATTTCCTCCTGCACCAGCCGGCCATTGGTGAGCGTGAAGACGTTGAGCATGGCGGTGGCGGGAAGGGTGGAGGGTTGTCGTGGGGCGTGGGCGCCGTAAAAAAAGCGGCGGGCATTATGGCACCAGCACGGCACTTGCCAGCAGCGCGCGGGCAGGGCATAGTGGCGCTGTGGCGCGGGTGTTTTGCGAGCTGCGCCACACGGGGGGCTGTGCGTCGCCGGGCTGTCTGCGGCAGCGGGGCGGCGCGCTGCCTTGGGTCAAAAAACTCCAACGGAGAGAACGCCTTATGAATCTGACGATCAGCGGACAACGCCTGGAAATCACGGATGCACTGCGCAGCTACGTCACCAGCAAGATAGAGCGCACCTTGCGCGGCTTTGAGCAGGTGGTGGACGTGCAGGTGCGCCTGAGCGTGGACGAGAACATCAAGGAGAAAAACCGCCGCCAGAAAGCGGAGTGCCATGTTCACGTCAAGGGCGGCGACTTGATTGCCGAGAGCACGCACGAAGACCTCTACGCCGCCATTGACGAGATGGTGGACAAGCTCGACCGTCAGAAGGTGCGCTACAAGGACAAGCGCCTCGCGCACGACCACGCCAGCGTGCGCGACGTGGCGCCGCAGTAATATCCGCACTTGCAACCTGAACGCAATTGCCAGCCGCCCCGCGCGTCGGGGCGGTTTTTTCATCTGATGAATCGTCTTGTTTCCATCCTCGCTCCCGGGCAGGTGCTCGTGGACGTTGACGCCGCCAGCAAAAAGCGCGCGTTTGAAGAAGCCGGCCTGCTCTTTGAGGCGCTGCACGGCCTCTCGCGCGCGCTGGTCACCGACAGCCTGTTTGCGCGCGAGCGCCTTGGCTCCACTGGCCTTGGGCACGGCGTGGCCATCCCGCACGGGCGCATCAAGGGGCTGCACGCGCCTCTGGCGGCGGTGCTGCGGCTGGCGCAGCCCATTGGCTTTGACGCGCCTGACGAGCAGCCCGTGAGCCTGCTCATCTTCCTGCTCGTGCCCGAAGCGGCCACGCAGACGCACCTGGAAATCCTCTCCGAGATTGCCGAGCTGCTCAGCGACGCCGCGCAGCGCGAGGCGCTTGCCGCCGCGCCTGATGCCGCCGCGCTCCACGCCCTCATTGAGCGTTGGACGCCAGCGGGCGACGCCGCAGAAGAAGCCGGCGCACCGCAATAAAAACAGGAGCGCGCACCGATGCGACCCTCCTCCATGAGCGCCAACGCGCTCTTTGAAGACCACCGCAGCCGCTTCGCCTGGGAATGGGTCGCGGGGCGGCGCGCTGCCGACCGGCGCTTTGACGACATCATCGTGCAGCAGGCCAAATCCGGCGCCGACCTCGTGGGCTACCTGAACTACCTGCACGCCGGGCGCCTGCAGGTGCTGGGCAAGCACGAAATTGACTGGCTCACGCAAGCCAGCGACGAGCAGAGCGAGCGCCGCATCACCCGCATCGCTGCGCTCAATGCACCCGCGCTCGTGCTCACAGACGGGCTGGCGCCGCCGCCTGCGCTCGCGCGCCTGTGCGACAGCGCCAACATTCCCCTTTTTGCCACGCAAGCCGCAGCCTCGCTCGTCATTGACGAACTCGCCGCCTACTTCTCGCGCCTCTTTGCCGACCGCACCTCGGTGCATGGCGTCTTCATGGACATTCTCGGCCTTGGCGTGCTCATACGCGGCGAATCGGGTCTGGGCAAAAGCGAGCTTGGGCTGGAACTGCTCACGCGCGGGCACGGCCTCGTGGCCGACGACGTGGTGGACCTGCTGCGCATCAGCCACAACGTCATAGAAGGGCGCTGCCCCGAGCTGCTGCAGAACATGCTGGAAGTGCGCGGCATCGGCCTGCTGGACGTGCGCGCCATCTTTGGCGAGGCAGCAGTGCGCCGCCGCATGCGCCTTGGCCTCATCGTGCAACTGACGCCGCGCATGAACGGCGCCGCCGAACCCGACCGGCTCGGCGGCGAGCCGCGCATGGAAAACGTGCTGGACGTGCCCGTGCATTGCGTCGGCATAGAAGTGCAGGCGGGGCGCAACCTCGCCGTGCTCGTGGAAGCCGCCGTGCGCAGCCATATCCTGCAGCTGCGTGGCATAGACACCTACCGCGAATTCATCGCGCGCCACCGCGAAGCGATGGACGAGCAATCGCGCCTCACCACGTTTTGAAAAAAGACTTCCCCTCGCCCCCGCCGCGCGTAGCGCGGACAGGGGGAGAGGGTAGGGAGAGGGGGGCGCTGCGCCGCCGGCAGCGCGAAAATCAATGGGTATCACATGTTTGCCGGCAACATAAGCCGGCAACCAAAGACAGTGTTTGATGGTATGTAAACAACAAACAAATACCATCAATAAACGCACTCCATCGCCGGCTTATCAAGCCGGCGACCAAGCAATACCCCTACGTTTCCCGTGAAACATCGGCTCCATCTTCCGCGCTCTCTTCACGCCAGCGCAGCGCCACCGCATACAGCGCACTGCGCGAGCCGCCGCTGATGCGCGCCGCCAGCCGCGCGGCGGCGGCCACGGGCAAACCTTCGTCCAGCAGCAGGCGCAGCGTGCGCTCGCCCTCGGCTGCGCGTGCTTCCGCTGCCGGGCGCGCGTCGGCGTGCAGCACCAGCACAAACTCGCCGCGCTGCCGCTGCGCGTCCTCTGCCAGCCATGCGGCCAGCGCGTCAGCGCGCACAGTCGCAATGTGTTCAAACTGC
>JAFRYL010000016.1 GCA_017437605.1 Ottowia sp.
CTACGCCCTGCACTTGGCCGCGCTCGGCGGGCACCCGGAACTGGACGGCTACGAGAAGGAATTGCGCGCACTGCCCGGCGAATACGCCGAATCTGCTGGCGGCGCGCTGCTGCTCGCGCTCGTGGATGGCGAGCCTGCTGGCTGCTGCGCGCTGCGCTGCGCGGGCGACGCGGGCTTCCCCGAAGCCGCCGAGATGAAGCGCCTCTTTGTGCGCCCCGTGTTCCGTGGCTTTGGCCTTGGGCGCCAGCTTGCCGAAGCCGCGCGCGAAGCGGCCATGCGCCTGGGCTACACCGCCGTGCTGCTGGACACGCTGGACACCATGCAGCCCGCGCGCACGCTCTACAGCTCGCTGGGCTTTGAGCCAACCGACCCTTGGCGCAACGACGCGCCAGCGGGCACGCAATTCCTGCGCGCCGAGCTGGACCACATCCCCGAGTGAGCACCGCCCTGCTGCAACAGCTCGCGCCGCCCGGCGCAGAAACGACGCTTGATGGCGGCGTGCCGCGCATCACGGGCGAGTTCTGGACCGCGCGCCAGCGCCAGGCCATGCGGCTGCACGAAGTCAGCTACCGCGCCTGCTTCAAGCCGCAACTGCCCGCCTTCTTCATCGAGCGCCTGACAAAACCGGGCGAGGCGGTGTATGACCCCTTCATGGGGCGCGGCACCACGCCCATTGAAGCCGCGCGGCTTGGGCGCACACCGCTTGGTAACGACATCAACCCGCTCTCGCGCCTGCTCTGCGCCCCGCGCCTGAATACGCCCGCATTGCCCGATATTCAAAAACGCCTTGCAAAAATACCGTGGGACGATTTTCAGGATTTTGAGCGCAAGGATTTGCTCGCCTTTTACCATCCGCGCACGCTGGCAGCGATTGAAGGGCTGCGGCGCTGGCTGATGCAGCGCGAAAAAGGCGGCACGCTGGACGATATTGACGCCTGGATACGCATGGTTGCCATTAACCGTTTAACCGGCCATTCCGCCGGATTTTTCTCGGTGTATACGCTACCGCCCAATCAGGCGGTTTCCGTGGAAAGCCAGCGCAAAATCAACGCCCGCCGCGCGCAAACGCCGCCGCTGCGCGACGTGCCCGCCCTCATCTGGAAAAAATCGCGCGTCCTGCTCGCCGATGGCGGCATTCAGGCAAAAAATGCGCGCCTGTTCACCTGCCCCGCGGGTAGCACGCCGGACATCGCTGATGGCAGTGTTGCGCTCACCGTCACCTCCCCGCCCTTTCTGGACGTGGTGCAGTACGCCGCCGACAACTGGCTGCGCTGCTGGTTCGCCGGGCTGGACGCCGAAGCGCTCGCCATCACGCAAAGCCGAAGCGTGGACGAGTGGCAAGCCTTCACGCACCGCACGCTGGCGGAGCTTGCGCGCCTCACCCGCGCGGGCGGCTTCGTCGCCTACGAAGTAGGCGAAGTGCGACGCGGCGCGCTGCGGCTGGAAGAAAGCGTGCTCGCCGCCGCCGCCGGACTGCCGCTGCGCCCGCTGGCCGTGCTCATCAACCGCCAGCACTTCACCAAAACCGCCCACTGCTGGGGCGTGGCCAACAACGCCAGCGGCACCAACAGCAACCGCATCGTGCTGTTCCAGCGGCAAGGCTGAAAAAATCCTCGCCTCCTGCAATACCAGAAACATTCATACGCCATTGCCGGCAACATAAGCCGGCGATGTCATATATACCCATTTGTTTCAGCGAATATCGCGCGGATTCTCTGCACCGCCCACCACGGCGAGAATGCGCGCCACGCGCTGCGCCTCATCCACCTCAAACAGCACGCGCCGCCCAAGCACAGGCAGGCGGCGCACACCCTCGCCCCAATCGGGCGCGGGCGAATAGCCCTGCGGCGACCATCCCAGCGCCTCGCGCACCTCCTGCTCCAGCCGCTGCACAAGCTCGTCTGCGTACTGCTTTGACGTTTGCCGCGCCACATACACGCCCCATTCGCGCACGTCATCGCTGGCCTGGTCTGACCACTGCACGCTGTAGGGCATCAGTTGCCCTCCGGCGCATCGGGCAGCGCAGCAATGTGTGCCCTCACATACGCCAGCATTTCTTCGCCAGTGCGCCCCGGCCCCGTTTCAGCGCGCGCCTTGGCAACCTTGGCACGCACCCAGGCGTCGTATTCCTCTTTGCGCTGCTGTTCTTCGGCAAGGCGGCGCAGCGTGTTGACATCTTCGCCCGTGTAGCCGCCCATCGCCGGCAGCGCATCAGCAATGCGGCGCAGCAGGCCGGAGGCCGGCGCGTCAAGTGCAGCAGTGGCAACAGTCATGGCTTTGCTCCTTCATCAGTGCATGCAGTGTAGCGCCTACCCCCACACAGCGCCGACGAGACGGCATGATGGGCACGGCGTTGCCGCAACGTATACCTATTTGAGATAACCGTCACTGCCGGCAATGTTTGCCGGAGACCACTCGATACCCTATCAAAACTTGCGACAACCCCGTAGGAGTGAAAAATTTTTCGCCCCTGCAACATACCAACACGAAATACCTTTCGTCGCCGGCTTATGTTGCCGGCGATGAAGCAATACCCCTAAATATCCCCATGCAGCGGCGCATTTTCCAGATGCGCCTCGTCCGCCCAGCCGACGAGGGTGAGGCCGCTCTCGGGCGTCCAGAGCAGGCGGTTGAGCGCGGCGTTGCCAAGCCGCCAGGTGCGCGCGTCCTGCAAGCCCAGCCCCGTGGCGGCGCGGTAGAGCACGTCCAGCGCCCCGCCGTGGCTGACGATGACGATGTGCTGCCCAAGGTGCGCGGCGGCCAGCGTGTTCACAGCATCAAGAATGCGCGCGCGGAATGCGAGCAACGATTCGCCCCCGCCCGGCGGTGCCCACTCGGGCACGCGGCGGCGCCACTGCTCCGCCTCCTCGGGAAAACGCTCGTTCAGCTCCTGAAAACTGTGCCCCTCAAAGCGC
>JAFRYL010000171.1 GCA_017437605.1 Ottowia sp.
CCCCCGCCGTGCGCGCACGCGCACGGCGGGGGAGAGGGGCGGGGGAGAGGGGGCAAAACAGAGGGTATCAAATATTCGCCGGCAACAAACGCCGGTAACCACGTGGTATTGTATAGAGTATGCGCTCTGCTGCGGCTTATTAGCGCTTTTTCGCACCTTTCTTGCCGCCAGCAGGCGCTTTGGCACCAGCCTCTTTCAGAATGCTGATAACTTTGTCGTATTCATTTATCTGCACAAGATTCTCTTGGTAAAACTTATCAGCCCTTTGCGCAGGCGTCAGCTTTTGCCAGGCGCCCTTGAGATTTTTTTGCGCTTCTTGAGCCATTGTCAAGGCAGTTTCTCCTTTTTTATTCACAGCATTGACGTTTGCTCCTCTTTCAATCAGCAGCCGCACAGTGTCGGTGTTGCCCACAGACGACATCAATGGCGTGTTGCCTTGAAAATCTTTTGCATCAACCTTGGCACCATTATCAAGCAGAACTTTGGCTATGTCTGCACGCCATGCTCTATGCAGGGGAGTTATATCGCCCTCGACAGCATTAACTTTTGCCCCATTTTCAATCATAATCTGGACAAGATTTGCGCTGCCGTACATTAGAGCCGTTTCAAATGCAGTATTATATGACCCCTTGAAGCCAGAATCATGCACCGAAACATTCATGTCAGCTCCCCTGGATACGAGAAGCATGGCAATCTTGTTGTTTTCTTCCTGCACAGCCTCGCAATTGCCATTGTCGTACCACTTGTTGCTATTAATTGCACCAAGAATGTCTTCCAGTGGAGTGACGCCATTAACATCTTTCTGGTTGACTCCCATACCACTGTCAAGCAAAAACCGCACTGCCTCCAGCCTGTCTGTCACATCAGTTTCGCAGTAGTTATGCATTATGCGAAATTCTTCCCGGAGCGCCTTGGCATCTGCACCTTGTGCAACTTTGCTTTTGACGGTCGCCAGCGCGCTGCCTTTCGGCGTTTTTGCCTCTGCCGGAAAGCCAGCAATGCCAAACGTTGCCACAAGCGCGGCGGCGAGCAGGTTTTTTGCGAAGCGGGGGAAGTGGAGAGCAGGCTTCATGGCTCAAACTCCGAAGAAAAAAAGAGAAAAAAAGGGAACGCCGCCTGCTGCGAGCACAGGCGGCGCGCTTGGGAAAGTCCTCATTTGCGCTTCTTGGCACCTTTCTTGCCAGCGCCCGCCGATTGCAGCAGCCTGACGATTTGTGTGCAGCCACGTTCACGGGCGAATTGCAATACAGATTTTCCAGCGTCGTCGCCTATATCCGGATCCCATTCACCGCCGAACTTGATGTTCGGATTCGCCCCACGGTCCAGCAGCAGGCGGACAGTTTCAGTTTGGCATTTATCTCTATTCCACACGGCGCAGGTCAGTGCAGATGTGTTCCATGGGTCTACCTTGCTGACATCAAAATTCACTTTTGCTCCATTATCAAGCAGCAGTTTGACCATTTCGGTACGTCCGGCTGATGCGGCATCACACAGCCCCAAATTTGGGTCTGCCTTGTGCTGCAACAGCACATTGACCATCTTCGTATCCCCGCGCCTTGTCGCAAGCCCCAGCGGATAGGGGCTGCCGCCGCAATCATCAGTTTCAGGAACGCAGCCACCATGACCGCCATCGTTGACATCTGTGCCTGCGGCAAGCAGGCGCTCGGCCACTGCGTTGTGTCCGTTTTTCAGTGCAAATACCAGCGCGGTTTCACCTGCGCCTTTGTCGTGCATATAACCATCTTTAGGGTATCTGGCATGCGCATTCACATTCGCACCAGCGGCGAGCAGTTTTTCCACAACCGCAAGGTGGCCTTTTTCAGCCGCCGCCATGAGAGCACTTCTCCCAGTTTCCGGGATGTATTCAACTCCGGCAGAGCCGTTTCCATGGTCAACATATTCCGTGCGCATTTCCTGGGCATTTACATTCGCCCCGGACGCGAGCAGGCGCTCCACTGCTGTGGTGTCGCCCTTGTCGGCAGCAAGTATGAGGCGGGTTGTTTTTTCGTTCTGGTATTCGTTTTCACCCTTCACCTCAACCCATTCGCCGCTGCTGCCGCCTGCGCTCTTGGGCTGCGTGCCGAGTGCCACGAGCACGGCGCTGTCAAGGTCGCGCACCTTCTGTCCGATTTCTGCGCTGCCGGCTGAGGAGGCGACAAGAAGTGCGGCGGCGGCAAGGGCTGCGACTTTTGCTCCATTACGGTGTTTGGCAGGGGTATATGTGCGGAAGAGGCTCATGGTGCGGTTCTCCGGAAAGGTGCCGCGTCAAGCGGCGTGGTTACAAAGGGTGCAGAAGATTCTAGGCAGCGTTTGTAACGGGATTATTTCGGTTGCAAAAACTTTTGTATTTGCCTCCCGCTCAAACGCAGGGTCTGGCGGCATGGTAGCGCAGCGCAAAAGGGGCTGTTGCTTTTTCGATACCTGTTGCAGATGACATTGGTTGCCGGCTTTTTTTGCCGGCTGGCAATTGATACCCGTGCGCGAATGATGATTCGCCCTGCGGTTGCGGGGGCGAGGGGGATGTTTACTTGCCGCCGCCACAGCGCACTCCTACAATGCCCGCCATGAGGTTTGACTGGGACGACGCCAAAGCAGCCAGCAATCCTCGCAAGCACGGCGTTGCTTTTGAAGATGCTGCGCGGGTGTTCCTCGACGATGCCCGCATTGAAGGCTACGATGGCCGCGAAGATTACGGCGAAGACCGCTGGATAAGCATCGGTCAGGTGGCGGGAATGCTGCTTTGCGTGGTCTACACGGTCAGGCTCGGTGAAATCATCCGCATCATCTCTGCGCGCAAGGCAACACCCCATGAGCGAAGGCAATACCGTGAAACTTATGCTTGACCCGAAAAACCCGCCGCCGCTGACTGCCGAGCAGCAGGCGCGGCTGGCGGCGCTGGCCGCTTTGCCCGATGAGTGCATTGACACCAGCGATGCGCCACCCCGCCCAAACACCGTCTGGCACCGCGCGGCTGGCAGGCACGGCACACAGCCCATCACACTGCACCTTGATGCCGATGTGCTGGAGTTCTTCAAGAACACCGGTCAGCGTTACCAGTCGCGCATCAATGCCGTCTTGCGCTCTTACGTTGAGACGCACAAAGCCGGCGCAGCCTGATTGCAGTCCACACAACAAACCCCGCTTCGGCGGGGTTTGTTGTTGGTATACCGGCAATGTATACATGGGGTTGCCTGCGTATATTGCCGGCAGGCAATTTATACCAACGGGCAAATGATTCTGCCCTACGGTTGCGGGGGCGAGGGGAAGGAGGTGCAGCGCGTGCCAGTGGTGCGCGTGGCACGCGGGCGCTTTTCTTTGTAGGGGCAAGCCTTGTGCTTGCCCTTTGTGCGTCTGCGAGCCGTGGCGGGCGCCCACAAGGGACGCCCCTACAAGGTGTTTTTGTGGTTGCCGGCGCAGCGTCCAGCCGCCACCATCGGCGCCATGTACACGCCCTACTTCATCCGCGCCGAATGGGAGGCCGAGGCCGCCGTCTGGGTCGCCACGTCCAACGATGTGCCCGGTCTGGCCACCGAAGCCGATACGCTGGAGGCGCTGGCCGCCAAGCTGCGCACTTTGGTGCCCGAGTTGCTGGCGCTCAATGGCGAGTGAGCGAATAATTTGTGGTTTTTGACGGTGTATTGTGTGGTTGCCGGCATATGTCGCCGGCAATGCAATGTGTTCAATATGGGTATGTTGTAGGGGCGTGATTCATCACGCCCGCCCGGGTGATATACGCACAAAGGGCGCGATGAAAACGAAGTTTCAGCGTAGCCAACCGCGCCCCTACGATACTTGTTGCATATGGTATTGATTGCCGGCTTATGAAGCCGGCGACCGATGTATACCCGCTGTTTAGAGGATGTAGCGCGACAGGTCTTCGTTGCGGCTCACGTCTTTGAGGCGCTCGTCCACGTAGGCGGCGTCAATGCTCACGGTTTTGCCCTGCCAGCGTGTGGCTTCAAAGCTGACGTCTTCCAGCAGCCGCTCCATGACGGTGGACAGGCGCCGCGCGCCGATGTTTTCGATGTGTTCGTTCACGTCGCAGGCAATCTGCGCGATGCGCGCGATGGCGTCGGGCGCGAAGTCAAGCGTGACGCCTTCGGTGGCGAGCAGCGCCTGGTACTGGCGCACGAGGTTGGCGTCGGTTTGCGTGAGGATGGCTTCAAAGTCCTGCTGCGTGAGCGAGGCCAGTTCCACGCGAATGGGCAGGCGCCCCTGCAGTTCGGGAATGAGGTCGCTGGGGCGCGAGAGGTGGAAAGCGCCCGAGGCGATGAAGAGAATGTGGTCGGTGTGGACGATGCCGTATTTGGTGTTGACGGCGCAGCCCTCCAGCAGGGGCAGCAGGTCGCGCTGCACGCCTTGGCGCGAGACTTCGGCGCTGCTGCCGTCGGTGCGCGAGGCGACTTTGTCAATTTCGTCCACGAAGACGATGCCGTTCTGCTCCATGTTGCGCAGGGCGTCGGCGCGTATGTCGTCCTCGTTGACGAGCTGGCTGGCTTCCTCGTCCACGAGCTGCTTCATGGCCTCGCCTATCTTGATGCGGCGCGTCTTGCGCCGCCCAGCGCCGATGCGTCCGAACATTTCCTGAATTTGCTCGGTCATGCTTTCCATGCCGGGCGGCCCCATGATTTCCATCACGGGCGCGTTTTGCGCCATTTCAATCTCGATTTCCTTGTCGTCAAGCTGGCCTTCGCGCAGCTTTTTGCGGAAGCTCTGGCGCGTGGCGTTGTCGGTGGAGGCGGGCGCGGCGTTGCCGTCGGCGCCGCGCGCGGCGGGCAACAGGGCGTCAAGAATGCGCTCTTCGGCGAGGTCTTCGGCGCGGCTGCGGTGCTGGCGCATGGCGCGCTCGCGCTGCTGCTTGACGGCCATGTCGGCCAAGTCACGAATGATGGAGTCCACGTCCTTGCCCACGTAGCCGACTTCGGTGAACTTGGTCGCCTCCACCTTGATGAAGGGCGCGCCTGCGAGCCGCGCAAGGCGGCGCGCAATTTCCGTCTTGCCTACACCCGTGGGGCCAATCATCAGAATGTTCTTGGGCGTGATTTCGGCGCGCAGCTTTTCGTCAACCTGCTGGCGGCGCCAGCGGTTGCGCAGCGCGATGGCAACGGCGCGTTTGGCGTCGCCCTGGCCGATGATGAAGCGGTCAAGCTCGGAGACGATTTCCTGCGGAGTCATGGAGGACATGAAAACGTACCTGTAAAAAGTGCATGCCGCCGGCGAATATTGCCGGCAAACAGCTATAAAAAACGTGAATGCGCCGCGCCCTTCAATCCAGCGTCAGCACGGTGTGCTGCATGTTGGTGTAGATGCAGAGTTCGCCGGCGATTTCCAGCGACTTTTTCACCACGTCCTCGGCGGACAGTTCGGTGTGCTCGAGCAGCGCGCGCGCGGCGGCCTGTGCATAGGCGCCGCCGGAGCCAATGGCGACCAGCCCGTGTTCGGGTTCAAGCACGTCGCCCGTGCCGGTGATGATGAGGGAAGACTCACGGTCAGCCACGGCAAGCATGGCCTCCAGCCGGCGCAGCACGCGGTCGGTGCGCCAGTCCTTGCTCAACTCAATGGCAGCGCGCGTCAGGTGCCCCTGATGCTTGTCCAGCTTGGCTTCAAAACGCTCAAACAGGGTGAAGGCGTCGGCGGTGGCGCCGGCAAAGCCAGCCAGCACCTTGTCATGGTGCAGGCGGCGCACCTTGCGCGCCGTGCCTTTGACGACGATGTTGCCGAGCGTGACCTGACCGTCGCCGCCAAGGGCAACTTGCCAGCCTTGTTCCGTGCGCCGGCGCACGCCGACGATAGTGGTGCCGTGAAATGTGTCCATCGCGCGCACATGGGGGTGGAATGCGCCGCGCACAAGAGGCGCGCGGCGCGGGGAAGGGGAAAGGCGCGGCGGTCAGTCGCGCCGCAGCGTGATGCGCGCGGCCTGGTTCAGGCCGACGACGCCAAAGAAGGCGGCAACGATGCGGTTGACGCTCTGGAACGTGACCGAGTGCCCGCCGCTGTGCAGCGTCATCGCCCAGTTGAGCAGGTCGCCGGCGGCGCCGAAGTCCACGCGCTGCAGGTGGCGGCAGTCAATGGCAAACGCCTGCGCCGTGGTTTGCGCCACGAGCGGCGCGAGCACGTCGGCCGCCGAGATGAGCAGCTCGCCTTCCAGCTCGGCACGCACCACACCGTCTTCATCAGGCATACGCGTGGGCGCGACGGAGGGGCGCGTGTCCTGGAAGGACATGCGCGAACTGCCGATGCCGCCGCTGGCCGCCTCGTCGCCGAAGTCGTTGGGCAGCAGCGTCTGCCCTTCTTCGTCCATGGGGCTGTACTTGCACTTGGGCGGCATCCACGGCGGCGGCGAGACTTCGTAGGTGATGCAGTAGTTGAGCGCCACCATGTCGAACTCATCCATCTCGTCGAGCACGCGCAGCAGCGCCAGATGCACTTTCCACCACTGCGGATCCACGTCGCGGTTTTCCGTGGGGGCGCTTTCTTCGAGCAGCTGCAGCAGCACGTCGGTGCCGAGGAATTTGAAGCGCCCGTCAGTGTCGGCCCAGCGGTTGAAGATTTCTGTCAGCGCCGGCAGCGTCGCCGGGTCGATGCTCTTGAGATAGCGCCAGTCAATGCGCCATGGCGAAGCAGCGCGGGAGATGGAGGCATTGAGCGTGGCCAGCGACTGCGCGCCCAGCGCCGAGGGGCAGGTCCAGTGCACATGGCCGCTGGGCGTGGGCGCGGGGGCGGTGATTTTTTTCGGTATCGCTGCCGCTGCGCCACCTTCAACGCCGCGCATCCACTGCGGCGCGGAGCGCCCGAAGCGCGCGGCAAACTGCACGGACAGCTCGTCAAACTTGAGTTGCTCGCCGCTGGCGCGATACAGGTCAAACAGCGTCAGCCAAGTATCCACCTCGTTCTGGTGCTCGCCGCCTTCGCCGATGAGGGCGAGCAGCCCCTGTTCGGCGCCGTCCACGTCGCCGTTGGCAAAGCGGATGGCGGCTTCTTCCACCTCGGGGTTCTGGCGCGCTTCGGCCAGCACTTCCACCTGAAAGTCGTCCGTGCCCTCGAACACTGCGATGGGGCTGGTGGCCTGCAGCGCCGCCTCCTTGGTGGGCGTCATGGGCGCAGGCGCTGATGCCGGCTGCGGCGCGGGTTTCGGCGCAGGCTGCGGGGCAGGCGCGGCGGGCTGC
>JAFRYL010000172.1 GCA_017437605.1 Ottowia sp.
AGCGTCACCGTGCTGGATGCGGCGCAGCGCCCGGCGGATGGCGCCTCCGGCCTGCCCGTGGGCACGATGAGCGAGCACGTTTCATTTGACGACGACCCCGCTGCGCAACTCGCCCGCGCCGGGCTGCGCGCCACGCACCACGCTGCCTGTGCCCTGCTCGTTGCGGGCGACGACTGGAGCGCCTGCGGGCTGCTGGAGCGCCACGCACCGGGCAAGCGCCGCCTGCCGCCCGAGTGGAATGCACTGGAAGAAACCAGCCCGGCGCACCCGGGCATATGGAGCGCCGCCGCCCCCATCACGCAGGAAAACGCGCAGCTTGCTGGCGTGCCGCTGGGCGACGCAGCGGGCAGCGGCGACGAAGCCTTGACGGGCGCGCTCACTGGCGCTTTGTGGCACGCCCACGGCGGCTGGCTGCGCCCCGTGCAGCTCGTGCGCGCCATGCTGGAAACGCCCTGCGTGCAATGGAAAGGCGGGCAGCGCGCCGCGCGCCTTGAACAGACGGGCAACATTTGGCGCGTGCTGGACGATGCGGGCAACACCCTCGCCGATGCAGAACTTCTGCTGCTTTGCGCTGGCTTTGGCACGCGCGCCCTGCTCGCCGCCTGCGGCCTGCCCGCGCCACCCCTGCAGGCGCTGCGCGGGCAAGTGGCGTGGGGCGAACTGGGCACAGACGCCGCCCCCTTCCCCCCATTTCCCGTCAGCGGCTGTGGCAGCCTGATTGCCGGCGTGCCCATTGACGCGCCCGACGCCCCCGGCAGCCGGCCACTGGCCTCCGGCTGGCTGGCTGGCGCCACGTTCCAGCGTGATGCCGACGACCGCGCCCCGCGCGCCGCCGACCACAGCGCCTGCCTTCGGAGGCTCGCCACCTTGCACCCCGCCGCTGCCAGCGCCCTTGCGCCGCAGTGGGACACGGGCGAGGCGCAGCCCTGGACGGGCGTGCGCGCCACGCTGCCCGACCGCCTGCCTGCTGTCGGCGCATGGATGGACGACGGTGCGGCGCACGCGCCAGACGCGCCACTGCCCCCGCACCTGCTCTGCGGCCTTGGCGTGCGCGGCATCACACTTGCCGTGCTCGCCGCCGAACTCATCGCCGCGCAGCTCCACGCGGAACCGCTGCCCATCGCCCGCAGCCTGGCGGCCAAACTGCGCGCGAGCCGCTGGCGGCGAGGGTAAAAATGGCATACGCTCGGCACCCGAAGGAGAACGCCATGCAGGAAATGCAAGAAGCCCTTGTCCAAGGTTCCTACACCGTCCCCGTCACCCTTGAAGGCGGGCAGCCCACCATTGCCATCCCGCGCGGGCTGGGTTTTGACGGTGTACAGATGGTGAAACTGGAAAAACGCGGCGACGATTTGCTTGTCCATGCGCTACAGGACGAACAGCCCTCGTGGGAATCGCTGGCAGACGAGCCAAGCATTGACCTCACTCCAAGCCGCCGCCCCTGGACATCCCTCATCGGAAAATTGAAAGCCAATATCGTGCCCGACCGCACACCCATCGGCGACCCGGAACGTTTCTTGAAGGACTTCCAGTGAAACCCTACATGCTGGACACCAACATTTGCTCATTCATCATCCGGGAGGAGCCGCAACAGGTTCTCCACAACTTCGAGCGCGCCGCACAAGAGGGACGGGCAATCACCATTTCCGCCATCACCTACATTGAACTTCTCTACGGCGCCATCAGCCCGCGCGCGCCCAAAAAGGTGCTGCAGGGCGTTCGGGATTTCGTTGCCTGCCTGGATGAAATTTCCCCGCTGGACGCTGCCGCCATCGCCAAAGGCGCCGAAATACAGCGCGAGCTGCTCAAGAAAGGCACACCCATCGGCCAGAACGATTCCTTCATCGCCGCGCACGCCATCACCAGCGGCAGCATTCTCATCACCAACAACATGCGCGAGTTCGCCCGCGTGCCAGGACTGGACGTGCAGGACTGGGTGCAGCCGCACTGAATCGCCGCTTGTTTGTGAGAGTATTTCATCATCGCCGGCACAACAAGCCGGCAATGGAATGATTTATTAATAGGTATATGAGATGTTTCATATACATGCGATTGATTTACCGCATCGCCGGCTTATGTTGCCGGCGATGAACATATACCCTGTTATTTGCTGCTTCTATCCCGCCAGCTTTTTCAGCTCGTAGAGCGTGTCCAGCGCGGTGCGCGGGGTGATGGCGTCGGGGTCAAGGGCGCGCAGTGCTTCGCGCAGTTCATCGGGCACGTCGGGTGCAGGCGGTTCCGGCGCGGCAGGTTCGGGTTCCAGTGCAGCGAACAAATCGGGCTGCACGCTGCGCGCGTTGGCGGCGCTTTGCAATTCGGTCTGCACCTGCTGCGCGTGGCGTATGACGGTGGGCGGAATGCCAGCAAGCCGCGCGACCTGTATGCCATAGCTGCGGCTGGCGGGGCCGGGCTGCAGTTCGTGCAAAAAGGCGATTTCGCCCTCCGTCGTGCCGCTGGCGGCGGCCACGTGGCTGTTGAAGGCGGACTGGTGCTGCACGGGAAATTGCGTCAATTCAAAATAATGCGTGGCAAAGAGCGTAAAGCACCGCACTTTGTCGTGCAAATGCGCAGCAATACCGCTGGCGAGCGCCAATCCGTCAAACGTGCTGGTGCCGCGCCCGATTTCGTCCATTAACACAAGCGAGTTTGGCGTGGCAGCGTGCAGGATTTGTGCGGCTTCACTCATTTCCAGCATGAAGGTGGATTGGGCATTGGCCAAATCGTCTGCAGCGCCAATGCGCGTGTAGATGCCGTCCAGCGGCCCCAGTCGGCAGCCCGCAGCGGGCACATAGCTGCCTATGCTTGCCAGCAGCGCAATGATGGCAACCTGCCGCATATACGTGCTTTTGCCACCCATATTGGGGCCGGTGATAATCTGCATGCGGTTTTTGGGCGCAAGCTGCGTATTGTTGGGGATGAATGGTGCGCCGCTGCCGGCTTTCAGGCTTTCCTGCACCACCGGGTGCCGCCCGCCCGTGATTTCTATGCAGGGTTCGGCCACAAACTCCGGCGCGCACCACTGCAGTGTGCTGGCGCGTTCGGCAAAGGCGCAGAGCACGTCCAGCGCCGCCAGCGCGCGCGCAAATGCGGTGAGCACCGGCAAATGCGGCTGCAACTGTTCCAGCACCTGCTCGTAGAGCATTTTCTCGCGCGCCAGCGCGCGTTCCTGCGCGGAAAGCGCCTTGTCTTCAAAGGCTTTCAATTCTTCATTGATAAAACGCTCGGCGTTTTTCAGCGTCTGGCGCCGCTGCCATTCAATCGGTACCTGGTCGGCCTGGCTTTGCGGCACTTCAATATAAAAACCGTGCACGTGGTTGTATTGCACGCGCAGCCGCGCGATGCCGGTGCGTTTGCGTTCGCGCTCCTCCATGTCCAGCAAAAAGGCGCCGCTGTTTTCCTGAATGGCGCGCAATTCGTCCAGTTCAGCGTCAAAACCGGCGGCAATCACGCCGCCGTCGCGCACCAGCGCGGCGGGTTCCTCCATGATGGCGGCGCGCAGCAGCGCGAGCGGCTCAGCGGGCGGCAGGATGTCTTTGGCAATGTCGTCCAGCAGCGCCACCATGCCCTGCGGAATGAGGGTGTGAAGCTCCGTTTTTTGCAGCGTCTGGCGCAGCGCGACCAAGTCGCGCGGCTTGGACTGGCGCAGCGCCAGCCGCGCGCTGATGCGCTCCACGTCGCTGCTGCCCTTGAGCGCCGCGCGCAGCCGCTGCCAGAGTTGCCCTTCGCGCAGCGCGGCGGTGGCGGCAAGCCGCGCTTTGGCGGCGCTTCGGTCGCGCTCCGGCGCGAGCAGCCAGGCGCGCAGCAGACGGCTACCCATGCCGGTGGTGCAGGTATCGAGCAGCGAAAGCAGCGTGGGCGCATCTTCACCGCGCAGCGTCTGCACCAGCTCCAGATTGCGGCAGGTGGTGGCGGGCAAGTCGATGAGGCCGTCCGCGCGCTCCACGCGCAGTTCGCGCACATGTTCGGGCGCGCGCCCCTGCGTGTGCTCGGCATACGCCAGCAGCGCCGCGCACGCGGCCAGCGCCTGCGGGCACTCATCTGCGCCCCAGGCGGCAAGCGACGCCGCGTGCAGCAGCGCCAGCAGGCGGCGCTCGCCCAGCGCGGCGTCAAACTGGAAATCTGGGCGCTGCGTCAACGGCGCGCTGCACTGCGCCAGCGCCGTGCCAAGCGCCGCACTGCTGCCTTCGGGCAGCAGCACTTCGCTGGGCGCGGTGCGCTCCAGCCAGCCGGAAAGCTCCGCCTCATCGCACTCCGCCAGATGCAGGCAGCCGTGCGTCAGCGCCAGCCACGCCAGCCCCACGCGCGCCTTTGTGCCGCGCTGCGTGGCTTTGGGCGCGATGGCCAGCAGCACGGATTCGCGCTTGTCATTGAGAAGCTCGCTGTCGGTAAGCGTGCCCGGCGTAATCACGCGCGTCACGCGGCGCTCCATCGGCCCCTTGCTGTTCGCGTCGCCAATCTGCTCGCAAATCGCCACCGACTCGCCCAGCCGTACCAGCCGCGCCAGATAGCTTTCCACGCTGTGAAACGGCACGCCCGCCATCGGAATCGGCACGCCAGCAGACTGTCCGCGCACTGTGAGCGTGATGTCCAGCAGGCTGGCGGCGCGCTCCGCATCGGCAAAAAACATCTCGTAGAAGTCGCCCATGCGGTAGAACAGCAGCGTGTCCGGAAACTCGGCCTTCTGCCGCAGGTACTGCGCCATCATGGGCGTGTGCTGGCCAGCGGGCGCGCCGCCGATGGGCTGCGCGATGAAGTTCTGCTGGGTGGCTTCTTTGCTGATTTTGGGCATGGCGGCGCGGAAAACAAAAAAGCCGCCCAGCGTGATGTGGGCGGCTTTCCTTCTTGTCTTGGTAGGCGCGATTGGGATCGAACCAACGACCTCCACCGTGTCAAGGTGGCACTCTAACCAACTGAGCTACGCGCCTGCGGGAAAGCGGGCGAGTGTAGCAGCAACTGGCGAGCCGCGATAAATCAATGGGTATGCAGTTGTCGCCGGCAACATAAGCCGGCGATGGAACACATTGTTTGATGGTATTGAAATGCATTCAGATACCCAATCAACATGTATATGTTTGCCGGCAACTTACGCCGGCGGCAAAACGATACCCGCCAAAGCTCTTGCGCCCTCACCCGCGCTCGGCGCGGCGCACGCCGGGCATTTTTTTCAGCTGTGTGAGCACATGCGCGAGGCGCTTGGTGTCGCTGACGAGCACGGTGAAGCTCATGCGCGCGAGGCCGCCCGAGGAGTGCGTCTGCACGTCGGTGATGTTCATCTTCTCGCGTGCAAACACGTCCGAGATGTCGCGCAGCACGCCGCTGCGGTCGCTCACCTCCAGATGCACGTCCACGGGGTAGGTGGCGGGCGGCTGGCCGGCGGCGTTGGCGCCCCAGCTCACTTCAATGAGGCGCTCGGGGTTGCGCTCGAGGAGCTGGCGCAGCTCGGGGCAGCTTTTGCGGTGGATGCTCACACCTTTGCCGCGCGTGATGTAGCCGGAAATTTCATCGGGTGGCGCGGGGCGGCAGCAGCGCGCGGGCGCGGTG
>JAFRYL010000173.1 GCA_017437605.1 Ottowia sp.
CATGGCGGCGCACCCTCACCCTGACCCTCTCCCTCTGCCGAGCTGCTTCGCAGCACGCGAGGGAGAGGGGATGTTTTTTGAGCGCAACGCACAGTTCCATAGTTAACGCCAGAAAATAGACAGGTATCACTGCATCGCCGGCACAATAAGCCGGCAACACAACAATATATCAATTGGTATACGCATACCATTCATTGGTATGCGACGGTTGCGGGCGCGGCAGAAAGAGGGCGGCGCCTTGTGAGCAACTGTTTCTGCTCTGTAAGCCTTTATAAAGAAGTGCAAGCCTTGCACCCCGCATTCACCGAGGGGCGCGCAGAGTGACAGAGGGACGCTACACCGGCGTGCGCCAGTTCACGGCTTACATACTGTTGCCATGGCAGCGCCTGCGGCGCCCATAATGCCGCCGCCGTTGAAGTGGTCAACGGTGTCCAAGCTCGCACGCCATGACAAGTTTTTCCGCCACCCACACCGATGTCTCCCCCGCTCCGCCGGCCAGCAGCTCGAGGATGGCGGCGCTCTTTGCAAACAGCGGCATGGCAGCACAGAAAAACCTTGCCGACGTGGATGCGCTCGGATACTGCAAGAAAAACCGCGCCAACAACTCCTCTGACGGCGCCATCTACCCGTCGCTTTACGAAGACGAATTTGGCCGGGCGCGCCAGTCAGACGTGCGCCAACTGCAAAAAATACTGGTTGATGCCAATGGCGGCTGGCAAAGGCTTTTCACCTTTGTCGCCTCCTCGGAGGTGCCCAACAACTGGATGATTTTTGACAAGAAAAACTTCACCTCCGTTGACGGCACCGGCATTTACAAGCGCGTCCCCGCACTCCAGACCGTCGCCGAGCACATGCACTCCCGCCTTGACGTGCTCATCGGTCGCGCCTGGAACAGCCGCCCGCAGCGCGTTGAAGCCGCCTACAACGCCCTCCGGAACATCATCAACTACGCCCCCAACTGGGGCGAAACCGCGCCGGACGGCAGCATCTCCCTGTCCTACATCCAGTTTGCGTGCGGGCTGTCGCACATGGCCATCTCGGACACCTCCATGACCCGTCCCATCCTTGGCCGCCTGACCAGCGCCCTGGCGCGCTGCGCCGCGCTGGAAGTGCTGAAAGAATACCTGCTGAAAAAAATCAGCAGCTACGAAGTCTGGCTGCAAACCGCGCAGGCGGACAGCGTGCCGGCCAGCGAATGCCAGCCGGTGGCAAGCAAGGCCCAAAACGCCACCGCCGCCGCCATGCTCATTGACCGCGCACTTGACGCCGTGCGCATGCGCGTCCACGTCTTCAAGGGCATGGAGCTGGCGCAGAGCCTGGCCAACCTCAAGCTGAGCATCCTGCGCCGCATCACCTCGGGCGACGTGCCGCCCCCCATGCAGGGCTACGCGCTGCAAAGCGTGCAGATGATTGACGCCATCATCGCCCAGGCCGCCGACGCCTTCGTGCCCTGCTCGCTCAACTGCACCACCAACATCGTGCATGAGCGCGCCGGCCATCTGGAAGAACTCGCCTTCGGCAGCGACGCGCTGCGCTGCCGCCTCGCCGAAGACGCGATGGCCTACGGCTACGAGGCGCTCGCCATGCAGCTTGACGCCAAGCGCTACTGCCCCTCCAGCCAACACGTGCCGCTGCAGCCGCAAGAGCTGCCCTCAAGCCTGCCCACCAACATGATGGCGCTACACTGAGGCGGCATTTCCCTTGGGTATAACAACATCGCCGGCAACATAAGCCGGCGATGCAATGTGATTTCAATGGGTATGCGCTTTTTGCCCAGCACTCGCAGGCACGCTTGGCGGGCGCAACGCCGCAGCAGAAGCGGCGGACGCTGCAGCGTTGGCCGCCTGATGTTTTCTGATGAAAGCTGCGGTGCTGGCTGCCATGGCTTTCGCCTCGGCTGTCGGCTGCGTCATGTTTTTGACGCGGCAGGCGTCGTGCGCGGCATGGCTGGACAATATCCAGCCCGCAAGGGCAAACGCAAAAAAGCCAGCCAGCGCACTTTTCTGGACATACGGCTGCAATCCATTCAGCACTGCGCGCACATTGTCAAGCCGGAACAGCAGCAGCCACAGATACAGTAAAAACAGGACATCCAGCCGCAGCGCCTGAGAAAAATCCCTGATTTCCAGCGCCGCGCATTCCGGGGAGGAAAGCACCCGGTAATAATCGTAGGCGCGCAGCGCGCACATGGCGCAGAAAAGCAGCGCTTTTTCCAGCGCGCTCAAATCGCCTCCTCCCCCTCCTCGCCGGTGCGGATGCGGATGACGCGCTCCACGGGGGAGACGAAGATTTTTCCGTCGCCGATTTTCCCGGAACGTGCGCTTTTGATGATGGTGTCAATGCAGGTTTCCACCATGTCGTCGCGCACGACAACTTCAATCTTGATTTTCGGCAGAAAATCCACGACGTATTCCGCACCGCGATACAGCTCGGTGTGCCCTTTCTGACGGCCAAAGCCCTTGACCTCGGTCACCGTGAGGCCGGTAATGCCCGCTTCGCCCAGGCTTTCGCGCACATCGTCCAGTTTGAAGGGTTTGATGACGGCGGTAATCTGTTTCATATACAAAAATCCTCGGAAAACTCAAAACTGAAAGGCGTGGCTGATGGGCATGTGGCGGTCGCGCCCAAAACTGCGGCGCGACACGCGCGGTCCCACCGCTCCCTGCTGGCGCTTGTATTCGCCCACGCGCAGCAGGTGCAGCGTGCGCTGCACGGCGGCGGCGTCAAAAGCGTCCAGAAGCTGCGCGCGGCTCGCGCCCGCAAGCGCGCGGCTGATGATGGCGTCCAGCAGCTCGTAGGGCGGCAGGCTGTCCTGGTCGGTCTGGTTTGGGCGCAGTTCGGCGCTGGGCGGCCTGGTGATGATGCGCTCAGGTATCGGCGCCGCGCCGCGCCCAAAAAGGTCATGCGCGTTGCGCCAGCGCGCCAGCGCAAACACGCGCGTTTTCAGCACGTCCTTGATGGGCGCAAAGCCGCCGCACATGTCGCCGTAGAGCGTGCAGTAGCCCGTGGCGTATTCGCTCTTGTTGCCGCAGGTCAGCAGCAGGCAGCCCGTCTTGTTTGAGAGCGCCATGAGCAGCACGCCGCGCACGCGCGCCTGCAGGTTTTCTTCCGTCGTATCTTCCTCGCGCCCGGCAAACAGCGGCGCCAGCGTGGCGCGCAGCGCGTCAAAGGTGGGTGTGATGGACAGCGCATCGCAGCGCACGCCAAGGCGCCGCGCCATTTCCTGCGCGTCCTCCACGCTCATGCTGGCGGTGTAGGGGCTGGGCAGCGTGAGCACACGCACGTTTTCCGCGCCCAGCGCGTCCACCGCCAGCGCCAGCACCAGCGCCGAGTCAATGCCGCCAGACAAGCCCAGCGCCGCTTCCTTGAAGCCATTGGCCTGCACATAACTGCGCAGCGCCAGCACCAGCGCGCGCCAGAGCGCCTCGTCGCCCTCGTATTCCGGCGCGTTTTCGCCCGCAAGCTGCACGCCGCCCGCTTCCGCATTCACGCGCAGCGTCCAGAGCGTTTCCTCAAACTGCGGCGCGCGCGCACACACATTGCCCGCCGCGTCCAGCGCCAGAGAGCCGCCGGAAAAAATGTCTTCGTCGTGCGCGCCCACGGCATTCACCGCCACCAGCGGCAGGCCAGCCGCACGCGCCGCTGCAGCCAGCCGCACGCGCTGCGCGGCGGGCTGCTCCTCGTCAAACGGCACGCCAGAAAGCACCGCCAGCACCTGCGCGCCCGCCGCAGCCGCCTGCTGCGCCTGCGCTTCCAGCGCGGCAGCGCCCGCGTCCACATCAATGAACACAGCGAAGCGCACGCCCGCCACCTCAAACACCCACGCCGGCACGGACGCCGGCTGCAGCCAGCGCCGCTCGCCGCCCTGCGGCGCATCGGCATCTGCCAGCGTGGGACGCACATAGGTGATTCCGATGCCGTTCTGCACCACGCTGGCGGCGCTGCGGCGCTGCGCACCGCTGACATCTGAGGACGGGTGCCCCAAAACCAGCGTCACATCGGGCGCCTGCTGCACCAGCTCCTGCGCCAGCTCCTGCAGCGCGCGCGTGCATTCCTGCATGAAGTCGTCACGCCGCAACACATCGCCCGGCAGCCCGCCCGAAAGCGCCCACTCCGGCGCCAGCACCAGCCGCGCGCCCTGCTGCTGCGCGCGGCACGCCGCTTCCAGCAGCCGCTGCGCGGTTCCGCGCCCATCCCCCAAAAGGAACGCGCACAGCGCCCAAACCATGGAAAAACTCATGGGGCATGCCCGTC
>JAFRYL010000174.1 GCA_017437605.1 Ottowia sp.
CCCTCCCCCTCTGCTACCGCGAGGGAGAGGGGATGTCTTTTTTCTAGTTTTGCGTTCAGCGCCCGCCGGCGGTGCGCAGCAGGCTGGCGACGCCGGCGTGCCCGCCTTCGTCGGCGAGGCGCAGGGCGGTTTTGCCGTCGTTGTTTCTGGCGTTGACGGCAGCGCCAGCGCGCATCAAGCGCATGGTGCTGCCGATGCTGCCCGCTTGTGCGGCGTGCATGAGGGCGGTGTTGCCGCCAGCGTCCACGGCGTTGATGTCGGCGCCCGCACGCAGCAGCAGCGGAATGGCGGTGGCGCGGTCCATCTGCGCTGCCCACATGAGGGCGGTCATGTCGGCGGCATCGGTGGCGTTGACATCAGCGCCCCGGTCAATGAGCACGTCCACCACCAGCAGCACGTCAGACGCCTGCCCGTGCTGCAGGGCGTAGATGAGCGGGGTGGCCCCGTCCTTGTCCTTGGCGTTGATGTTTGCGCCTTTGGCAAGGAGGTGGCGCACGGCGCCTGTGTGCCCGCCGCGCGCGGCGAGCATGACGGCGGTGTGCCCTTCGGCGTCGGTCGCGCTCAGGGTCGCGCCGAAGTCCAGTGCTTTTTCAAGCTCCTGGACGTTGCCGATTTCGCTTGCCTTGAACAGGGCGTCGCTCTCCGGCTTCCTGCTGCTTGTTTGCAGTAGGTTGGCAATGGCGTTGTGACCCTGTTCGCGGGCGATGTCGAGCGCGGTTTTGCCTTTGCGGTTGGTGCGGTCTGCTTGGGCGCCCGCTTTGAGCGCGGCGTCAGCGATGGCCTCGTGCCCGCCCTGCGCGGCCAGATGCAGGACGGTGTTGCCGCCAGCGTCGGTCGCATTGAGGTCGGCACCCGCCCCCAGCAGCATACGGACGGTGGCGATGTCGCCGGCGCGCGCGACATGGAGGAGCGCTGTTTCACCATTTTTGCCGGCGGCGGTGTTGGCGTTTGCGCCGGCCTTGAGCAGCAGTTGCACGATGTCGGCGTGCCCGCGCATGGTGGCGCGCATGAGCGGTGTCATGCCGCTGGTGTCAGCGGCGTTGGCATCGGCGCCCCGGTTCAGAAGCACTTCCAGCACCAACTGCATACCGGGCGGCTTGCCGTGCTGCACGGCGTGCATGAGGGCGGTGGCGCCGTTCTTGTCGCGGGCGTTGACGTTCGCACCCTTGCCAAGCAGGAGATGCACGATGTAGGCATACGAGCCGCGCGCGGCAAGTATGAGGGCGGTGCGCCCTTCGGCGTCAGCGGCGTCTACGCTCTCGCCGACACCCAGCGCCTTTTCCACGCCCGCCATGTTGCCCTGCTCGGCGGCTTCCAGCAGCGCGTTCTCCTCAACCGGCGCCTGAGTGCTGGTCAAGCCCTGCGCGGTGGCGACGATGGCGCTGTGCCCGCCTTGGGTGGCGAAATACAGGGCATTGTTGCCGTCGTTGTCGCAGGCGGCGACGTCAGCGCCAGCGGCGAGCAGCGCCTTGAAGATATCGGTGTGTCCGCGCCGCGCCGCCCAGATGAGGGCGGTGGCGCCGCTGCGGTCCTTGGCGTCCGCGTCGGCGCCCGCGTCAAGCAGTTTCCTGACGATGTCGGCACGGCCAGCGCGCGCAGCACCGATGAGCAGGCTCTCGCCTTCTTTGTTGGCGGCGTTGACATTCATACCAACTTTCAGCAGGCGGGCGAACCCATCGGCGTGCCCCTGCGCGTGGGCAACATCCAGCGCCGTTTTGCCTTGGCGGTTGGTGCGGCTCGGGTCAGCGCCCGCTTCCAGCGCGGCGGCAGCCACGTCAACGTGTCCGCCGTGGGCGGCAGCGTGCAGGACGCTGTTGCCGCTGTCGTCGCAGGCGGTGATGTCGGCACCAGCGTCCAGCAGCGTTCTGAAGATGCCGACATAGCCGCCAGCAGCCGCAGCCTGCAACGCCGTGCCGCCGCTGTCGTCCTTCACCTGCGGATTGGCGCCTGCGGCCAGCAACGCAGCGACGCATTCAGTATGTCCCTGCAATGCCGCCCACATGAGGGCGGTTTCGCCGCTGCTGTCTTTGGCGTCCACGGCAGCGCCGGCGCCGAGCAGCGTTTTGACAGCACTGATGCGGCCTGCGCGCGCCGCGCAGAGGAGCATGGTTTCGCCGTTGCTGTTGCGGGCGTTCACGTCTACACCCGCCTGCAGCAGGCGCGCAAGCACGTCTATGTGCCCGTGCTCGTGGGCGATATCAAGCGCCGTTTTGCGGCTGCGGTTGGTGCGGCTTGGGTTGCAGCCCGCCTGCAGCGCGGCGATGGCGATGTCGTAGTGGCCACCTTGAGCGGCCAGATGCAGGGCGCTGTTGCCGTCGTCGTCGCAGGTGGCGATGTCGCTGCCGGCGTCCAGCAGTTTTTTGAAGACCTCTGCGTGCCCGCCTGCGGCGGCAGCGAGCAGCGCGTTGATGCCGCGCTCGTCCATGGCGACGAGGCTGGCGTCGTTGTGAAGCAGCGAGGTGACGCAGCCGGCGTTGCCCTGCCGCGCAGCCCAGATGAGGGCGGTGGCGCCGGTTTTGTCTCTAGCGTCAACATTGGCGCGGGCGTCAAGCAGCGCAGCAACGCAGTCGGTGTACCCGGCGCGCGCGGCGCAGATGAGCGCCGTTTCGCCGCCTTCGCCGGCGGTGTTGACATGCGCGCCGGCGGCCAGCAGCGCATCTATTGCAGCGTCATCTCCCTGGCTGGCGGCAAGCAGGAGGGCGGCGCCGTCTTCGCTCTTGGAAACAACAGAGTGTGAAGTTGGCATAAGAAAAATTTCCGTGAAATGGGCGGCTGATTCTAGATTGCGCAGGACGCACTGCGGACGTGATGCAGAGCGTTATATTTGACGGGTATCTATTTGCCGCCGGCGTGTTACGCCGGCAATAAAGCATACATATTGTTAGTATATGGTGCGACGAGGCAAAAAAACGGGGCTGGCGCGCCCCGTTTTTTGTTGCTGCGCTCAGCGCCCGCCGGCTTTTTGCAACATGGTGACGATGGCGTCGTATCCCTGTTCCCGGGCGATGTCCAGCGCCGTTCTTCTCGAGTTGTCGGTAGCGTTGACGTCGGCGCCACGGTCAATGAGCATCTTGACGGTGATTTGCACGTCGGGCATCTGGCCGTGCTGTATGGCGTGCATGAGGGCGGTGGCGCCGCTCTTGTCGCGGGCGTTGATGTCGGCGCCTTTGCCAATGAGGTGGCGCACGACGCTCAAGCTCTCGCCCTGCACGGCGCGCATGAGGGCGGTGCGCCCTGCGTCGTCGGCCGCGTCAACGCCCACGCCGGAGTCCAGCGCCTTGTCCACGTCAAAGACGCTGCCCAGCTCGGACGCCCTGAACAGGTCGCCCGCCTTGGCGCTCTGCAGCAGTTCGGCAACGTCCTCGTGCCCCTGCTCGCGGGCGATGTCCAGCGGCGTTTTGCGGCTGCGGTTGGTGCGACCCGGGTTGGCGCCTGCCTCCAGCGCATCGGCGGCAATTTCGGCGTGTCCATACTTGGCGGCCAGATGCAGGGCGGTGTTGCCGCCATCATCAAAAGTCTTGATGTCGGCGCCAGTGAGGAGCAGGCCGGCGAAGATGTCGGAGTGCCCGGCAGCAGCAGCGGCCAGCAGCGCGTTGGCGCCGCGCTCGTCCATCGCCACCTGGCTGGCGCCGGCGTCCAGCAGCGTGGCAACGCATTCGGCGTGCCCTTCACGTGCGGCCCAGATGAGGGCGGTGGCGCCGCCCCAGTCTTTGGCATCCACGACGGCGCGGGCAGCAAGCAGCGCGCGCACGATGCCGGCGTGCCCAGCGCGCGCAGCGCAGATGAGCGGGGTTGCGCCGTCTTCGTCGGAGGCGTTGACGCGCGCACCGGCGGCCAGCAGCGCATCAACTTCGGCGCCCTGCCCGCCAGCGGCGGCACGCAGGAGGGCGGCGGTTTTTTCTTCAAGGGGGGTGACGGGGTTCATGGTTTTGCTCCATGTGAAAATTTGCCGCATTCTAGGGCGCGTGCGCGGGGTGGAGCGGGGCTTTGTGTATCCATTTATCACCCATTCATCAAAGGAGCTGTTGATGCGTACGTCAGCACTGTTTGTGACAGTATCAAACAATCGTCGGCAACATAAGCCGGCAAACATAAACATGGTGCGCAGGTATGCGGCGCATTGCGCGTGCGCTTCCCCTTTGCTGCGGCGCACACGGATAATTGCGGCATGGCTGTAGTGTTTGAAAAACCCCCGCTTGCGCAGCGCCTGCTACCGCTGCTGCGCGGCTTTGACGCCTGGCTGCTGCTGGCCGTGCTGCTGCTGTGCGGCTTCGGGCTGGTGGCGATGTACGCCTCGGGGCACAGCGTGCGCTTCCAGAACCACGCGCGCAACATGATGCTGGCGGCAGCGCTGATGTTTGCGGTGGCGCAAATGCCCACGCGCTGGCTCATGCGGCTCGCCCCGGCGGCCTATGCCGTGGGCGTGGCGCTGCTGGTGGCGGTTGCCGTGGTGGGCATTACCAAAAAAGGCGCGCAACGCTGGGTGAATGTGGGCATTGTGATTCAGCCCAGTGAATTGCTGAAAATCGCCACGCCGCTGATGCTGGCGTGGTGGTTTCAAAAACGCGGCGAGGCGCGCCGCGCGCTGGATTTTGTGGGCGCGTTTGTCCTGCTCGCCATTCCCGTGGCGCTGATTGTGAAACAGCCCGATTTGGGCACCGCGCTGCTGGTGCTGGCCTCTGGCCTTGCGGTGATTTTCTTCGCGGGTCTCCCCTGGCCGCTGGTCATCCCGCCCGTGCTGGCCGCCGTGATTGGCATCGGGCTGTTGCTGCTCTACCAGCAGCCGCTTTGCGCCGACGGCGTGGACTGGCACGTGCTGCACGAATACCAGCGCCAGCGCGTGTGTACGCTGCTCGACCCCATGCGCGACCCGCTGAACAAGGGCTTTCACACGCTGCAGGGCATGATTGCGATTGGCTCCGGCGGACTGCACGGAAAAGGCTTCATGCAGGGCACGCAAACGCACCTTGAATTTATTCCAGAGCGCACCACGGACTTTATTTTTGCCGCCTTTTCCGAAGAATTTGGACTTATTGGCAACCTGCTGCTGATTGCCTGTTTTGCCTTTTTGATTTTGCGCGGTTTTGCCATTGCCGCCGGCGCCAAAACGCTGTTTGCGCGCCTGCTGGCGGCGAGTCTGACGACGACGTTTTTCACCCATGCCTTTGTGAACATGGGCATGGTGATTGGCATCCTGCCCGTGGTGGGCGTGCCCCTGCCCTTCATCAGCTACGGCGGCACAGCGATGGTCACACTCGGCCTGGCGCTGGGCATGCTGCTGGCCATAGCGCGCGAACAGCGGGCACATGCCTAAAAATCTGATACCCACTGTTGATACACATCATCGCCGGCTCAACAAGCCGGCAACCATCAATGAATACTGACAGTATGCGCTGAAGCCACACAAAAAACGGGGGCTGCGCGCCCCCGCTTGTTTGTGTGCGCGGCTCAGTGCCCGCCGGCGCTGCGCAGCAGGGTGACGATGCTGTAGTGGCCGTTGTCGTCGGCAAGGCGCAGGGCGGTTTTGCCCTCGCCGCCTTTGATGTTGGCATTGGCGCCGGCGTTGATGAGGCGCGAGACGCTGTCAATGCTGCCCGCTTGCGCGGCGTGCATGAGGGCGGTCATGCCGGCGGCGTCGGTCGTGTCCATGCCCGCGCCCGCGTGCAGCAGCAGCGGGATGGCGGGCGCTTTGTCGCCGCGCGCCGCCCACATGAGGGCGGTCATGCCCTGGTTGTCGGTGGCGTTGACATCGGCGCCCCGGTCAAGGAGCACGTCGAGCACGAGCAGCACGCCCGGCAGTTGCCCCTGCTGCACAGCGTGCATGAGGGCGGTGGCACCGCTCTTGTCGCGGGCGTTGATGTCGGCGCCTTTGCCAAGGAGGTGGCGCACAACGTCGGTGTATTCGCTGCGCGCGGCAAGCATGAGGGCGGTGCGCCCTTCGGCGTCGGTGGCGTCAACGCCGGCGCCGGCGTCCAGCGCCTTTTCTGTGTCCATCAGCTCGCCTCGCTCGGCGGCCTTGAACAGGTCGCCGGCCTTGGCGTTTTGCAGCAGCGCGACGACGGCAACGTGCCCGCCCGCCTTGGCGAGGTCCAGCGCGGTTTCGCGGTTGCGGTTGGCGCGGTTGGGGTCGCAGCCCGCTTCCAGCGCGGCGGTGGCGATGTCGACGTGCCCGCCTTGGGCGGCAAGGTGCAGGGCGCTGTTGCCGTTGTGGTCGCGCGTGGCGATGTCGGCGCCAGCAGCGGCGAGCAGCGTGGCGAAGATGTCGGTGTGCCCGGCAGCGGCTGCCGCCAGCAGCGCGTTGACGCCGTTTTCATCAGAGGCCACTTGGCTGGCGCCGCCTTCAAGCAGGGTGGTGACGCAGTCGGCGTGCCCCTGCCGCGCCGCCCAGATGAGGGCGGTAGCGCCGCTCTTGTCTTTGGTGTCCACGGTGGCGCGGGCGCCGAGCAGGGTTTGAACGATGTCGGCGCGTCCGGCGCGCGCAGCGCAGATGAGCGGGGTTTCGCCGCTTTTGTTGAAGATGCTGGCGTCCATGCCCGCTTCCAGCAGGCGCGCGAGCACGTCGGTGTGCCCGCTCTGCGCCGCCCAGAACAGGGCGGTGTCGGCGTTTTTGCTGGTGGTGTCAATCTTGATGCCGCTGCCCAGCAGCATGGCGAGGATTTCGGCCTTTTCGCCCACGAGCGCGGCAATCAGGTCGTCTCTGGTGGGGGTGGCGCCGCCAGCGAGCAGACCGCGCACGATGCCGGCGTGCCCGCTTTGCACGGCGAGCATGAGGGCGTTCTTGCCGCTTTTGTCCGTGGTGGCGGGGTCGGCGCCCCGGTGCAGCGCCATTTGCACGCCCTCTTCCGAGCCAGAGGCGATGGCTTGCAGCAGCTCGTCGTTGGCGCCGCCTTGCAGCAAGTTCACGATGCCCTCGTGCCCGCCCGCGCGGGCGAGGCTCAGGGCGGTGTCAAAGGCGGCGTTGCGCATGTCGGGGTCTGCGCCCCGCTCCAGCAGGAGTTTGACGACGTTTTCGTGCCCGCTTTGCGCAGCGTGCATGAGTACGGTGGTGCCGTCCTTGTCAGCATCGTTGGCGGTGGCGCCAGCGTCCAGCAGTGTGCGCACGATTTCTTCGTGCCCTTCTTCGGCGGCGAACATGCTGGCGCTCCAGCCGTTGTCGGCAACGGCGTTGATGTCTGCGCCTTCCCGCACCAGGCGCGCGGCGATGCCAGCGTGACTGTTTTGTACCGCCCAGATGAGCGCGGTCCAGCCGGTTTGCGAGGCGGCGTTGATGTCCGCGCCCGCTTCAATGAGGCGGTTGACGATGGACTTGTGCCCTTCTTCGGCGGCGAACATGAGCGCCGTCATGCCGTTGCCGTCGGCGGCATTGACATTGGCGCTGGCGTCAAGCAGGAGCAGCAGGCAGTCCGCATGACCGGCGGCGGCGGCGCTCATCAGAGCCGTCATGCCGTCGCTGTCGGCGGCGTTGGCATCAGCGCCGGCGGCGAGCATGTCGCCCAGCGCGCCAGCGTCACCCGCTTCGGCGGCGGCACGCAGGGCAACGGGGTCTGCGGCAGGCGCGTGCACCGGAGCGGGCGCGCCCCGCAGCGCCCCGGCGACGTCCTCATGGCCTTCGCGCACGGCCAGGTCCAGCGCGCTTTTGCCGTTCCGGTTGACGGCGCTGGGGTTCGCGCCGGCGCCCAGCAGCAGGCGCACGATGCCAAGGCGCCCGGCAGCAGCCGCGCACATGAGCGCCGTCATGCCGCTTTCGGAGGCGGCGTTGACTTTCACGCCCCCGCCAAGCAGCGCGCGCACGCAGTCAATGTGCCCCTGCTCGGCGGCGAGCATGAGGGCAGTTTCGCCGTAGGCGTTGCCCTCGTTGACGCGCGCGCCGGCGGCCACGAGCAGCCGCACGCACTCGGCGTGCCCCTTTTGCGCGGCGAGCATGAGGGCGCTGGCGCCGTCGCCGCCTTGGGCGTTGATGTTCGTGCCTTTGTCAATGAACAGGCGCACGCTGTCGGCGTGACCTTGCCCGGCGGCGATGATGAGGGCGGTGGCGCCGTCCAGATTGACGGCGTTCACGTCGGCGCCGGCCTCAATGAGGCGCAGCGCGATGTCGGGGTGCTGGTTTTTGACGGCGCACAGCAGCGCGGTGTCGCCGTGGGTGTTGGCGGCGTTGATTTTTGCGCCCGCCACGCGGAGGGCGTCCACGCAATCGGCGTGGCCGTTGAAGGCGGCACTCATCAGCGCCGTCCAGCCGTTTTTGCCCTTGGCGTGAACGTCGGCGCCCGCGTCGCAGAGCAGGAGCACGCAATCGGTGTGCCCGTTTTCCGCCGCCCAGATGAGCGCCGTGGTGCCGTCGTGCGCGACGGCGTTCACGTCCGCGCCCGCCTCAAGGAGCAGCCCGGTGCAGCCGGTGTGCCCGTTCTTCGCCGCCCAGATGAGGGGGGTGTCGCACTGCCCGTTGGCGGCGTTCACGTCCGCGCCCGCTTCCAGCAGCACGCGCGCCATGTCCGCGTAGCCCTTGAGGGCAGCGATGCCCAGCGCGGTGACGCCATCGGCATCAGTGGCGTTGATGTCGGCGCCCGCGCCCACGAGCAGCTTGACGATGTCGGCGTGCCCGTGAAGGATGCCCCACATCAGGGCGGTTTCGCCCTGCGCGTTGGCGGCGTTGAGGTCAGCGCCCACGTCCACGAGCGTGGTGGCGCATTCGGCCTGCCCCTCGCGCGCGGCAGTCATCAGCGCGGTGACGCCTTCGCTGTCGGTCATGTTGACGTTGGCACCGCAGGCAACGAGGCGGCGCAGCTCGCGCGCATTGCCCGTGGCGGCGGCGTGCAGCAGTTCGAGTTTGCTGTCCTGATTGTTCTGGCTGCCCTGGCTGCCTTTGCCTCCTTTGCCGTCGGCGCTGCGGAGTTCGGCAAGGTCGCTCGGAGGCCGGGTGAAGATTTCGCCCGGCTCGGAGGACTCGCCATTCCTGATGCGCTCGGCGCGGCGCGCGTCTTTCAGCGCGCGCACGATGGGAATGTGCCCTTTTTCAGCGGCAATCATCAGCGCCGTCAACCCGCTCTTGTTGCGCGCATCAAGGAACGCGCCGGCGCTGACAAGCTGCATGACGGTTTCAAGGTGCCCGTAGCCGGCGGCAATCATCAGCGCCGACCAGCCTTCGGTGTCGCTGGCGTTCACGTTCGCGCCCGCATCCAGCAGACGTGCAATGCAGTCCGTGCGCCCGTTCCAGGCGGCGAGCATGAGCACGGATTTGCCGCTGTTGTCCACGGCGGCCGCATTGGCGCCGGCTTCGAGAAGGCGCTCCATGCTCTCAAGATGCCCGCCCTGCACGGCAAGCATGAGGGCGGTGCTGCCGTTGGCGTCGGCAGCCTCGGTGTTGCAGCCGGTGCTGAACAACTGCATCAGACACTCGGTGTGCCCGCCCTGCGCCGCCAGCATCAGCGCGGTGCGCTGGTTTTTATCGGTGGCGTCCGGCTGCGCGCCCGCCAGCAGCAGCATGTCAAGCAGCCCGGTGTACCCGAAGGCTGCAGCCACCATGAGCGCGGTGGCGCCGGTGTTGTCAGGGGCGTTGACGTTCGCGCCCTTTTCCAGGAGCAGGCGGGCGCACTCCACGTGACCATAGCGCGCCGCCCACATGAGCGCGCTGGCGCCGCTTTCGTCGCGCGCGTCAGGTCGTGCGCCACGGTTCAGTGCGTCGCGCACACCTTCCGTGTCGCCTTTTTTGATGGCCTCAAACAGGCGGCCATCCTTGTCAAACAAACGACTTAAAAACGACATGCCGAAAATCTCTTGCACTTGCAGCCCTGAGGCTGGAAAGCAATCCAACAGACGCTCTGCCCGACAAACCGCCAAGGCAGCGCACGACACACGGGGGCAATCCTACACGCCTCATACACGCTCCAGCGCCCGGCACGGGAAGCTACACAGCCGTCCGCCCCCGTAAACACCCCGCATACCGCATGGAATAATATGCGAATACCATCTTTTAAAGCCGGCCTTGGCAGCATACCTACAATAACAGCATTGTTTTTCAGAATATTTCCCGGCGTGCAAATGCACGCTCTGCGCCCCCCGTCAGTTGCGCCCTTGCACTGATGTACAGCATGCTGCACTCCCAAACAGATAGCGCCGCGCTGCATGAGCGCATCGCCGCTGCCGTCCAGAACGCCGGCGGCTGGCTGCCGTTTGACGCCTACATGCACATGGCGCTCTACGAGCCGGCGCTGGGCTACTACGCGGGCGAACACCCGAAGTTCGGCGCGTGGGCGGCGCAGGGGGGCGATTTCACGACGGCGCCCGAACTCTCGCCGCTGTTTGCGCGTGCGCTGGCGCGGCAGGTGGCAGACGCCCTGCGCGCCACGGGCACGGACGAGGTGTGGGAACTGGGCGCGGGCACTGGCGCACTCGCCGCCGGTGTGCTGGACGAATTGCAGCAGCAGGGCTGCGCGCCGCGCCGCTACTGCATCGTGGAAATTTCTGCCGCGCTGCGCGCGCGCCAGCAAGAGCGCCTTGCTGGGTACAGCGGCGTGGTGTGGACGGATGCGCTGCCCGCCGCGCTGCACGGCGTGGTGATAGGCAACGAAGTGCTGGACGCCATGCCCGTGAAGCTGCTCGCGCGGCGCGGCGGCGTGTGGCACGAGCGCGGCGTGGCACTTGGAGTGCACGGGCAATTTGTCTGGGCAGAGCGCCCCACGGCGCTGCGCCCGCCCCTTGAACCCGCCGGCGCGCACGACTATGAAACCGAGCTGCACTGCGCCGCGCACGCTTTTGTGGAGAGCGTGGCGCAGGCGCTGGCGCGCGGGCGCGGGGCGGCGTTTTTTCTGGATTACGGCTTTCCTGAACGCGAGTACTACCACCCGCAGCGCAGCATGGGCACGCTGGTGTGCCACTGCGCGCAGCGCACCGACGACGATCCGCTGGTGGCGGCAGGCACCAAGGACATCAGCGCGCACCTCAATTTCACGGGCGTGGCACTGGCGGCGCAGGAGGCGGGCTGCGCCGTGCTGGGCTACACCTCGCAGGCGCGTTTTCTGCTCAATTGCGGCATCGGCGCGCTGATGGAGGCCGCCAGCCTGCCAGAGCGCATCACCGCCATGAAGCTGCTCGCCGAGCACGAGATGGGCGAACTCTTCAAAGCCATCGCCTTCGCCAGCCCCGCGCTGGCCGAGTGGCTGCCGTGCGGCTTTGCCGAGGGCGACCGTATGCACCGGCTGTAATTGTCATACTCATCGTTATAGCATTTGTTTGCCGGCTTATGAAGCCGGCGATGAAGTGTTTAATGCAACAGTATCTCGTATTGCATAGATACTGTTGGTGTTGATGTTGCATTGCCGGCTTATCAAGCCGGCGACAAAGCATCAATATCATGGGTATTGTGGAAACGCAATGTGTTGCGCCCGCTGTGCAGACGCCCCCTCACCCTGCCCTCTCCCCTGCCCACGCTGCGCGCGGCGGGGGCGAGGGGAATGGACGCTAGAAGCGCCCCAGCGCCTGCATCTTCCACGCCAGCCAGAGCTTGCGCAGGGGGGTGAGCGCAATGCGCTGGTGCAGCACCTGGAAATTGCTGGCTTCAATCTCGCGCAGCAGCGTGCGGTAGATGCTCGCCATCATCAGGCCGGGCTTTTGTGCGCGGCGCTCGGCAGCGGGCAAGAGCGCCAATGCCGCGTCGTACTGCTCGTGCGCGCGCTCAGCCTGCTGGCGCATGAGGGCGGTGAAGGCGTCGCTGTAGCGCGCCTCCAGCAGGTCGCTTGCGGGCACGCCGTGCTGCTGCAGCTCGTCCACGGGCAGGTAGATGCGGCCACGGCGCGCGTCTTCGCCTACGTCGCGGATGATGTTGGTGAGTTGCAGCGCCAGCCCGAGACGGTGCGCGTAGGCGATGGTGGCGTCGCTGCACGGCGCGAAGATGCGCGCTGCCGCCTCGCCCACGACGCCAGCGACGAGGTGGCAGTAGTGCGCCAGCGCCTCAAAGTTGGCGTAGCGCGCCTGCTGCAGGTCCATCTCGCAGCCCTCAATGACGCCCAGCAGCACATGCGGCGCGAGGCCATAGGCAGACAAGTGCGGCTGCAGCGCCTGCATCGCCGGGTGCGTGGCTTTGCCGGCAAAGGCGCGCGCCACTTCTTCGCGCCACCACGCGAGTTTTTGCGCCGCCACGTCGGGGTTGAGCGCCTCGTCCACGATGTCGTCAATCTCGCGGCAGAAGACGTAGTAGGCGGTAATCGCCGCGCGCCGCTCAGGAGGCAGAAAACGGAAGGCGTAGTAGAAGCTGCTGCCCGAGGCGGCGGCCTTGCGCGCCACCCAGTCCTGCGCTTCACTCATGGGCGATGGCGCGCCGCTGCGCCTCGATAAGTTGGCGCACGCCGCGCTCGGCCAGGTCGAGCAGCGCCTGCATCTCGGCGCGGGTGAAGGGCGCACCTTCGGCGGTGCCCTGCACTTCAATGAAGGCGCCGGCATCGTTCATCACGACGTTCATGTCGGTGTCGCAGGTGCTGTCAAGCGCGTAGTCCAAATCCAGCGCGGGCTGCCCGCCCACGATGCCCACGGACACCGCCGCCACATGTGCGCGCAGCGGCGAGGCGGCGATTTTTTTCTGCGCCAGCAGCCACTGCACCGCGTCGTACGCGGCAACCCAGGCGCCGGTGATGGCGGCGCAGCGCGTGCCGCCGTCGGCCTGCAGCACGTCGCAATCAAGCTGTATCGTGCGCTCGCCAAGCGCATCAAGGTCAAACGCGGCGCGCAGGCTGCGACCAATCAGGCGTTGAATCTCCTGCGTGCGTCCGCTCTGCTTGCCGCGCGCGGCTTCGCGCTCGCCGCGTGTGTGCGTGGCGCGCGGCAGCATGGCGTATTCCGCCGTCACCCAGCCGCTGCCGCTGCCACGGCGGTGCGGCGGCACTTTTTCATCCACTGACGCCGTACAAAGCACGCGCGTGGCGCCGCATTCAATGAGCGCGGAGCCTTCGGCGTGCGCGCTCCAGCCGCGCGTGATACGCACGGGGCGCAGTTCATCGGCAGCGCGGGCAGCGGGCATCAGTGCTTGCGCTTGGTGGTGCGCTTGATGGCAGCGTTGATTTCGGCAATGGAGCGCTCGATAGCGTCGGCGTCCATGTCCTCAATGTCGGTCAGGTCCGCTCCCGGCTCGGCCTGAATGGTGGAGGCGAAGTCGTCTTCGTCGAGCAGCTCGGTTTCCGTGAAGTCCGCCTCGCCCACCTGCGTCGGGTCAGCCTGCCACTCCATCGCCACCACGGTGACGTTGTCGGACTTGCTGCCCGCCGTTTTCAGCGCCTGCTCCACCAGCAGGGGCACGGCCTCGTCCACCGGGCGCGCGCCCAGCTCGCGCACGATGTCTTCGTCCTTTACGCTGCCCCACAGCCCGTCGGAGCAGAGCAGCACCTTGTCGCCGGGCCGCAGTGCCATCGGCCCGCCCAGGTCAAACATGGGACGCACCGTGGCGCCCAGGCAGGTGAAGAGAATGTTGCGGTTGTTGACCTCGTTGCCGTCAGGGTCGTTGGAGTGCGCCTCCAGATACGAGTGGTCGCGCGTGCGCTCGAGCAACGCGCCATCACGCACCAGATACATGCGCGAGTCGCCGCAATGCACCCAGTGCAGCGTGTCGTCCTGCGCCAGCGCCGCCACGAGCGTGGTGCGCGGCGTGTCAAACAGGCCACGCTCGCTGGCGTAGTGAATGATTTCGTGGTGCGCCGCCATGAGACCGGCGGCGAGGAAGTCAGAGGGGTCTGCTGCCTTTGGCTTGGCGTTGTTCTGGAAATAGCCCGACATGGTCTGCAGCGCAAGCTGCGAGGCCACTTCGCCCTCGGGGTGCCCGCCCATGCCGTCGGCAAGGATGAACAGACCGGCTTCGCGCGTGTAGCTGTAGCCGGCGCGGTCTTCATTGATGGGGCGCCCACCCTGACGGCTGAGCTGGAACACGGAAAATTTCATAGTGTGATGAAGCCCCCGGCTTCACGGAGCGGGGAGCGTGGCTGATGATGATGGGTGGCGGCTCGCACGTTGGCCTTACCTTGGGCGCGTATGCGCCGTAGCGCGATGGCCTTTTTTGGTGTCGCCGAGCATGTTGTCCATTTTCAGGCGCATTTTTTCGCCCAGCGTCAGCTTGGTGAACTGGCGCTCGCCCTTCTGGGAGAGTTCCTTTTGCAGGGCAAACACCGACTGCGGGCGCGAAAGCGGGTCCAGCGCCATGCACCACTCCACCACTTCAATGAGGTTGTCGGAGTAGACGCCGCGCATACGGCTGAGCGAGAGCGCAAGGCGGTCTTTTTCCTGACGCTTGGGGGCGTCATGGGGCGGATAGCCCAGCATGCTCGAATAGATGCACGCGCCGATGGCGTAGATGTCGGTCCACGGCCCCATCGTCGTGTCGCGCCGGTACATCTCGGGCGCGGCAAAACCCGGCGTGTACATCGGGCGCGTGAAGTTGCCCTCCTTGTTGAGCACTTCGCGCGCGGCGCCGAAGTCAATCATCACGGCGCTGTTGTCTTCGGTGATGAAGATGTTGGCAGGTTTCAGGTCAAGGTGCAGCATCTTGTGCTGGTGCACGATGCGCAGGCCGCGCAGCACCTCGTCAAACAGCGAGCGTATGGTGGACTCGCGGAACACCTTGTCCTGTTTCAGCTCGCGCGCGGTGACGATGAAGTCCTGCAGCGTGTCGCCCTGCAGGTAGTTCATCACCATGTAGACGGTTTCGTTGGCGCGGAAAAAGTTGAGCACGCTCACCACCGCCGGGTTGGAAATCTGCGCGAGCGACCGCCCTTCTTCAAAGAAGCTCTTCAGGCCCAGACGGTAGAGCGAAATCTTGTCTGGCACGATTTTGGGCACCAGCTCGCCCGGCTCGCGCGTGGCCAGCGCCGCAGGCAGATATTCCTTGATGGCAACCTGCTGGCCATCAGTGCCCTCGGCAAGGTAGACCACGCCGAAGCCCCCGGAGGAAATTTTGCGCACCACGCGGTATCCTCCGATGATGGTATCGGGCGCCAGTGGAGCAGGCTTTGGTTTGGTCATGGAATGCGGCTTTGGAAACAGACCGGCATGGCGCCTGCGTGAATCACAGTTTCAACTTGGCACATCACACCGGAAATAGACACATGGCAGTTTACAGTATGACTGGCTGGGGCAGCGCGCAGGCGAATGGCCTGCTGGTGGAGTTGCGCTCGGTCAATGGGCGATTTCTTGATGTGGCGCTGCGTTTGCCCGAAGAGTTGCGCGCCTGCGAGCCGCAATTGCGCGCGCTGCTGGCCGAGCGCCTGCGGCGCGGCAAGGTGGAGCTGCGCGCTGGCTTGCAGGCTGGCGGCGCAGCCGCACTCACGCCCCCGCCCATCACAGTGATGCAGGGCATTGCCGCGCTGCAGGGCGCGGTGCTTGACTGGCTGCCGCAGGCGCGCGCGCTTTCTGTGGCCGAAGCGCTGCACTTGGCCGAACGCGCCACCAGCGGCGCCGACACCAGCGAGCAGGCCAAAACGCTGCTGGCATTGGCGGCCAAGGCGCTGGACGCACTGCTTGCGGCGCGCGAGCGCGAAGGCGCGCGTCTGGCGCAGCTTTTGCAGGAACGCATCGCCGCCCTGCGCGCACTGGTGCAGCAGGCCGAGCCGCTTGCGCCGCAGGCGGTGCAGGCGCAGCAGCAACGCTTTCTGGCGCGCTGGAACGAGGCGCTTGCTGCGGCGTCCGCCACGGGCGACGCCGCTGCCCCCGCGCCCGCAGCCGCGCAGGAGCGCGCATTGGCAGAAGCCGCCAGCTATGCGATACGCATTGACGTGGCCGAAGAACTCGGGCGCCTTGCCGCACATCTGGACGAAATTGAGGCCGTGCTCGCCAAAGGCGGCGAAACCGGGCGCCGGCTGGACTTTTTGATTCAGGAACTGCACCGCGAAGCCAACACGCTGGGCAGCAAGTCTGCAGCGCTGGAGCTCACGCGCATCAGCGTGGACATGAAAGTGCTCATCGAGCAGATGCGCGAGCAGGTGCAAAACCTTGAATAGCGCGTGCCGATATATTCGCGCCCTTTCCACCCCTGCCCCTGACCATGACCATCACCATCAAGGACGACGCCGGCATCGCCGCCATGCGCGAAGCCTGCCGCCTGGCCAGCGAAGTGCTGGACGACATCGCGCCGCACATCAAACCCGGCCTCACCACACTGGACATTGACCGCATCGCCGCCGCCACCATGCAGCGGCAGGGCACGCGCTCGGCCACCATCGGCTACCAGCCCTCCGGCTACCCGCCCTACCCCGGGCACGTGTGCACCTCGGTGAACCACGTCGTCTGCCACGGCATTCCGGCGGACAAACCGCTGAAAAAAGGCGACATCGTCAACGTGGACGTGACCGTCATCACCCCCGGCGGCTGGTACGGCGACACCAGCCGCATGTACGAAGTGGGCGAATGCTCCATCGCCGCCAAGCGGCTTTGCCGCCTGACCTGGGAAGCCATGTGGCTTGGCATTGCCGAGGTGAAAGCCGGCGCGCATCTGGGCAACATCGGCCACGCCATTCAGAAATTCGCGCACGCCAATCACCTCTCGGTCGTGCGCGAATACTGCGGGCACGGCATCGGGCAAAACTTCCACGAAGAGCCGCAAGTGCTGCACTATGGGCAGCCCGGCACAGGCCCCGTGCTTGAACCCGGCATGATTTTCACCATTGAACCCATGCTCAACCTCGGGCGGCGCGAAGTGCGCGAACTGCAAGACGGCTGGACCGTCGTCACGCGCGACCGCAGCCTGTCTGCGCAGTGGGAGCACACCGTCGTCGTCACCCCCACGGGCTGCGAAGTGCTGTCGCTGTCCGCTGGCGCGCCGCAGCCGCCCGACTTCATCAGGAGCGCGGTCACATGAGCACCCTCCCCACGCACCGCTGGGAACAGCTTCGCAGCGCCGAACTTGCCGCGCTGGACGCCAGCCGCCTCATTGCCGTGCTGCCCCTTGGCGCCACCGAGCAGCACGGTCCGCACCTGCCCCTTGGCACCGACGCCGACATGGCCGACGCGATGGTGCGCGCCGCCATTGCCAGCCTTGCGCCCGACGTGCCCGCGCTCTTTCTGCCCGTGCAGCGCATCGGGTTCAGCGTCGAGCACCTGGGCTGCCCCGGCACGCTCTCGCTCTCGCCCGCCACCTGCCTGAGCGTGTGGGGCGACATTGCCGAAAGCCTCGCCGCCAGCGGCGTGAAAAAACTCGTGCTCTTCAACACCCACGGCGGCCACGAGGGGCTGATGGACGCCGCCGCGCGCACTTGGCGCCAGCGCCTTGGCATACTCGTCTACACCACGAGCTGGTACAAGCTGCCCCTCGTGGACGAAGACGGGCAGGACTTGATGGCGCGCATGGGCGCCGATGAGCGGCGCTTCGGCGTGCATGCAGGCCAGAGCGAAACCTCCATGATGCTCGCCATCGCGCCGCAGAGCGTGGACATGCAAAGCGCCGAGCACTTTGCCTCCACCTCGCAGCAGCGCGCGGAAGCCTTCCCCATTCTCGGCAATGGCAGCAGCGCCAAACTCGCGTGGATGGCGCGCGACCTGAACCCCGCTGGCGCTGCCGGCAACGCCGCCGCCGCCCGCGCCGACTATGGTCGTGCGCTGATTGCCGCCAGCGGACGCGCGCTCGCCGCGCTGCTCGCTGAAATTGACCGCCTCTCGCCCGACACCGCGCTGCCGCAGTAAAAATGCCTCATACCCTATAAAAAAGCATTGCGTTGCCGGCTTATGTTGCC
>JAFRYL010000175.1 GCA_017437605.1 Ottowia sp.
CGGCGCGCTTGCTGCGACGCTGACGCCGGCGCCGATGCCGCCTGCTGCGGTGCTTCCGGCGTGCCCGGCTCCAGCACCATGACATACGCCACGGCGCCCATGCGCGCCTGCGGTGCGCATTCAATGTGGGCAAACGAGCTGCCGCCGCCGCGCCGGTCCACGCGCTGCACGCGCGCCACGGGCAGTCCCGGCGGATAGATGCCGTCCATGCCGCTGGTCACGAGCAGGTCGCCCTCCTGCACATCTTCGGTGGCCGAGGTGTAGCGCAGTTCCAGCACGTCGCTGCGCGTCTGCGCGCTGCCGTAGACCACGCCGCGCAGCCCGGTGCGCGCGTTGATGATGGGGGCGACCTGGTTCTTGTCGGTGAGCAGCGTGACTTCGCTGCTCATGGGATACACGCGCGTCACCTGCCCGAGCACGCCGCCCTCGTCCATCACGGGCGCGCCGGGCTGCACGCCCTGCACGCTGCCCTTGCTGATGACGACGCGGCGGCTGTAGGGGTCGGGCGCGTCGTAGATGATTTGCGCCGCCTGCGCCACCGCCTGCAGGCGCGGCTTCAAGTCCAGCAGCGCGCGCAGGCTCTCGTTTTCCAGCCGCAGGTAGTCGGCTTGCGCGGCGCGCTGCGACTGCTGCGCGAGCAGGCGCCGTGCCTCCTCCTCGCGCACGCGCGCGCCTTTGATGTCGCCCACAAATCCCACCGTCTCGCGCACCAGGCGCACCGGCTGGCGCGCGAGCCACTGCGCCGGATAGAGCACCGTGGCCACCGCCACGCGCAGCGGCTGCACGAGGTGGAAGCGCGCGTCCGCCACCATGAGCAGCAGCGCCAGCGCGCTGAAAAACACCAGCCGCGACAAGGCCGACGCGCCCTGGTTGAACAGGGGCGGGGGCGAGCGGTCATAAGTCTCGAACGGCATGGGGCAAAGGGCGGCGGCGGTCTTAATTCCTGCGTGCAAACGCACTGGAATACATAGATACTCGTTACATATATCTTTAGTTGCCGGCTTGTTATGCCGGAGGCAAACATATACCCATTGTTTTTACAGGATGTCTTCGGCGTGCGCGCGCGCTGCCGCAAAAACAAAGCGGGCATTATCTGCCCGCTTCGCATGGCGATGCTGCAGCGCAGCGCGCGCCTTACTCGTGCGTGAAGATGCTGCTGCCCAGCTCGCCCATGCGCTCGAGCGCCATGCCGCAGCCGCGCACCACGCAGCTGAGCGGGTCTTCGGCGACGAGCACGGGCAGGCCGGTTTCCTCGGCCAGCAGGCGGTCAAGGTCGCGCAGCAGCGCGCCGCCGCCGGTGAGCATCATGCCGCGCTCGGCAATGTCGGCGCCCAGCTCGGGCGGCGTTTCTTCCAGCGCGCGCTTGACTTCGGAGACGATGCTGTTGAACGGCTCGGTAAGCGCCTCCAGCACCTCGTTGCTGCTGATGGTGAAGCTGCGCGGCACGCCTTCGGACAGGTTGCGCCCGCGCACTTCCATCTCCTTGACTTCGCCGCCGGGGAACGCCGAGCCGATTTCTTTCTTGATGAGTTCGGCGGTGGGGTCGCCAATCAGCATGCCGTAGTTGCGGCGAATGTAGTTGACGATGGCGTCGTCGAGCTTGTCGCCGCCCACGCGCGCACTGCCCTTGTAGACCATGCCGCCCAAGGAAATCACGCCCACCTCGGTGGTGCCGCCGCCGATGTCCACCACCATGGAGCCGCTGGCCTCACTCACGGGCAGCCCTGCGCCAATGGCGGCGGCCATCGGCTCCTCAATCAGTTCCACGCGGCTTGCGCCAGCGGCCAGCGCGCTTTCGCGAATGGCGCGGCGCTCCACCTGCGTGGAGCCGCACGGCACGCACACGATGATGAAGGGGTTGGGGCGCAGCAGGCTGCGCGGATGCACCATGCGAATGAACTGCTTGAGCATCTGCTCGGTGACGCGGAAGTCGGCAATCACGCCGTCCTTCATGGGGCGAATGGCTTCAATGTCGCCCGGCACCTTGCCGAGCATGGCCTTGGCCTCGTGACCGACGGCCTGAATGATGCTCTTGCCCTGCGGCCCGCTCTCGTGGCGGATGGCGACAACCGACGGCTCGTTGAGCACCACGCCCTTGCCCCGCGCATAAATCAGGGTGTTGGCCGTGCCCAGGTCAATCGCCAGGTCGGTGGAAAAGTAGCGGTGGAGAAATCCAAATCCAAACATGGGGGACATCCTCGGCGGGAATGCGGCGCACCAAAAACCGTGCCGCCGCAGCACGCATCGCTTGGTGAAACTGAAAGGAAAAAAGCCGCCCTACGGCGCACATGCACGGGGCGGCTGCCATGCAAACAATGCGCGCGGCCGGCAGCCGCGCGTCGTGCAAAGGCTGGAATAATACCGCAGCCCCGCCGCGCGGGGCGCTTTGTTTCAGCTTTTCCTTCCTGCTTCTTTTATGGCTCTCACTTCCGAGGACATCGTGCGCATCGCGCATCTGGCGCGCATCAGGCTGGACGACGCGCAGCGCCAGCAGATGCTCGAACAGCTCAACGGGCTGTTCGGCATCGTGGAAACCATACGCGCCGTCAATACAGAGGGCGTGCAGCCGCTCACGCACCCCATCGCCGTCATGCGCGACGTGCAGCTGCGCCTGCAGGACGACGACGCCTCCGAGCCAAACCAGCGCGAGGCCAACATGGCCAACGCTCCCGCCGCCGAGGGCGGCCTGTTCCTCGTGCCCAAGGTGATTGAATGAGCCACGAACTGCACAACATGAGCGTGGCGCAGCTCGCTGCTGCGCTGCGCGCGGGGGAGTTTTCCGCACAAGACGCCGCGAGCCACTTCCTCGCGCGCATTCATGCCAGCACGCTGGGCGCTTTCCTTGCCGTGGACGATGAAGCCACGCTCGCGCAGGCGCGCGCCGCCGACGCGCTGCTGGCCGCTGGCAACGCGCCGGCGCTTGCCGGCGTGCCCATCGCGCACAAGGACATTTTTGTGACGAGGGACTGGCCCACCACCGCCGGCAGCCGCATGCTGGAGGGCTACCGCTCTCCTTTTGAGAGCACAGTGACGCGCCTGTTCCAAGAAGCTGGCATGGTGTGCCTAGGCAAGTTGAGCTGCGACGAATTCGCCATGGGCAGCAGCAACGAAAACTGCGCCTACGGTTCGGTGAAAAACCCGTGGGACACCACGCGCGTGCCGGGCGGGTCTTCCGGCGGCAGCGCCGCAGCCGTGGCCGCGCGCCGTACGCCAGCGGCCACCGGCACCGACACCGGCGGCTCCATTCGCCAGCCGTCGAGCTTTTGCGGCGTCACCGGCATCAAGCCCACCTACGGGCGCGCCAGTCGCTACGGCATGATTGCCTTTGCTTCCAGCCTGGACCAGGCCGGCCCCATCAGCCGCAGCGCCGAGGATTGCGCGCTGCTGCTCTCGGCCATGTGCGCGCCCGACCCGCTGCGCGATTCCACCTCGCTCGACGTGCCGCCTGAAGACTTCACGCGCACCTTGAACGGCAGCATCAAGGGGCTGCGCATCGGGCTGCCGCGCGAGTTTTTCGGCGAGGGCATGGACGCCGGCGTGCGCGCCGCACTGGAAGGCGCGCTGGACGCGCTGCGCGCGCTTGGCGCCGTGACCGTGGACATCAGCCTGCCGAGCGCCGCGCTTGCCGTGGCCGTTTACTACATCATTGCCCCGGCCGAGGCCAGCAGCAATCTGAGCCGCTACGACGGCGTGAAGTTTGGCCACCGCGCGCGCGACTACGCCGACCTGCAGGAGATGTACGAAGCCACGCGCGCCGAGGGCTTTGGCGCCGAAGTCAAGCGCCGCATCATGACGGGCACCTACGTGCTCAGCCACGGCTACTACGACGCCTACTACCTGCAGGCGCAAAAAGTGCGCCGCCAGATTGCCGACGACTTCCAGCGCGCCTTTGGCGCGTGCGACCTCATCGCCGGCCCCACCACGCCCGGCACCGCGTGGACGCTGGGCGCGCACGAAAGCAACCCGCTGGCTGACTACATGGCCGACATCTACACCCTGCCCGCCAGCCTCGCCGGCCTGCCCGCCATGAGCACCCCGGCGGGTTTTGACGCCACCGGCCTGCCCGTGGGGATGCAGCTCATCGGCAACTACCTGCAGGAAGCGCAACTGCTGCAAGCCGCGCACCAGTTGCAAAGCACAACGGACTGGCACCGCAAGGCGCCCGCGAATATCTGAACACGACGCTTGAAAAACCAATATGTCCGCACCCAAACTCATCAACGGTTTTGAAGTCGTGATTGGCTTTGAAACGCATGTGCAGCTTCGCACGCAAAGCAAGATTTTCAGCCGCGCGCCCACGGCGTTTGGCGCCGAGCCGAATACGCAAGCCTGTGCCCTTGACATGGCGCTGCCCGGCACGCTGCCGGTGATGAACCGCGAGGCGGTGGCGTGCGCCATACGCTTCGGACTGGCGCTTGGCTCCAAAATCGCGCCGCGCAGCATTTTTGCGCGCAAAAATTATTTTTATCCCGACCTGCCGAAAGGCTATCAAATCAGCCAGTTTGAAATACCCGTGGTGCAGGGCGGGCAGCTTTCTTTCATGGTGGGCGGCGAAAAGAAAACCGTGCGCCTGGTGCGCGCGCATCTGGAAGAAGACGCGGGCAAATCGCTGCACGATGCCGTGCCGGGCGCGAGCGGCATTGACCTGAACCGTGCCGGCACGCCGCTGCTGGAAATCGTCACCGAGCCGGACATCCGCAGTAGCGCCGAGGCGCTGGCGTATGCACGCGAGCTGCACAAGCTGGTGACCTGGATAGGCATTTCGGACGGCAACATGCAGGAGGGGTCGTTTCGCTGCGACGCCAACGTGAGCGTGCGCCGCCCGGGTGAGCCGCTCGGCACGCGGCGCGAAATCAAGAACCTCAACAGTTTCCGCTCCATGCAGCAGGCGATTGACTTTGAGGTGCGCTGGCAAATTGAACGCATTGAAGACGGTCACGCCATCGAGCAGGCCACGGTGCTGTTTGACGCCGACACGGGCGAAACGCGCGCCATGCGCAGCAAGGAAGACAGCGCCGACTACCGCTATTTCCCCGACCCCGACCTGCCGCCGCTCGTCATCAGCGCCGAGTGGGTGCAGCGCGAGCGCGACGCCATGCCCGAACTGCCGCACGCGGCGCAGGAACGCTTTATGGCGGACTACGGGCTGCCTGAATACGACGCCGTGCAGCTGACGCAATCGCCCGAAATGGCGGCGTATTTCGAGGAAGCCGCGCGCGAAAGCAAGCAGCCCAAGCAGGCGTCCAACTGGATGCTGGGCGAGATTTCCAAGCGCCTGAACGCCGAGGAAATTGACATCACCGCCGCCAAGGTGAGCGCAGCGCAGCTGGCGTGCCTCATCCGCCGCATCAGCAAGGGGCAGCTCAGCCACAACGCCGCGCGGCAAGTGTTTGACGCCATCTGGCAAGCCGGCGGCGCGGGTGATGTGGACGCCATCATTGCCGAGCGCGGGCTGGCGCAGTCCACCGACAGCGCCACGCTGGAAAAAATCGTGGACGAAGTGATTGCCGCCAACGCCGCGAACGTGGCGCAGTTCAAGGCGGGCAAGGACAAGGCGCTCAACGCCTTGGTCGGTCAGGTGATGAAGGCCAGCAAGGGCAAGGCGAATCCGCAGCAGGTGAATGAACTGCTGCGCAAGCGGCTGGGTTGAACAGCGCCGACTGCAAGGGTATACATTGGTCGCCGGCATAACAAGCCGGCGATGCAATGCTTACTTGATAGGTATTTGTTGTTTTTTCAGATACCTGCAAACAACAGGCAGCATTGCCGGCTCAACAAGCCGGCGAGCACAATATACCCTTGAAAAATGCAAAGCCGCTTACTGGGTGCGCGCCGCGCGCTGCGCCCAGAGCTGCTGCAGGCGCACCAACTCTTCGTCAAAGGCGGCGTTGATGCGCGCCTGCTCGCCCGTCTGGTTGTTGATGGCCAGCTCCTGCTGCTCCACGTCGCGCTGGTTTTTTTCCATGGCGCGGCGCAGCGCCGGCGGCGCTTTGGACGGGTCTTTTTTGTAGAACTCCATTTCCTCGTCCATGCGCTTGCGCTCTTCGGCAAGGGAGGCGAGGTTCAGCTTGGCGCCGTCAATGATGACTTGCGACTGCAGCAGCGCTTCGCGCCGGCCAGCGTCGTGCGCCTCGCGGTCGGGGTAGCGCGCCAGCAGCGCTTGGTCCAGCCGCTGCTGGCTGCGCGCAAGCTCAGCCTTGCGCTTTTCTTCGCGCTCGCGCTGCGCTGCCTTCTGCTGTTCCACCGCCGACAGGGTTGGCGGCACCACGCGGCGCGTGCTGCCGCTGCGGTTGAGTTCGCGCTGCTCGCGGTCGCGGCACTCGGGAATGGGGCGGTCAGATGTCAGCTTGCGCCCGTACTTGTCCACGCAGGTGTAGATGCCGCCCGCCGCCTGCGCGCTGCCGCCCGCGCATAGCAACGCCAGCGCCAAGGCTGCGGCGCGCACGGCGAGGCGGGGTGTAGATGCTACGGTCACGGGTGAAATCTCTGGTGGTTTATTGGTGGAACGTCCTGGTGTGCTGCGCACCGCTACTGAACGCCGTACCGTGCCCGGTAGGCTGACACAGCTTCAAAATGCGCCGCGCTGTCAGGATTGTTTCCCAAGTGATGCAATAACTGTGCCAGTGTAGCAACGGTGCAGACCTTCAGGCCGAGTGTGCTGCGTGCATATTGCACGGCAGAGTGCGAAAGCTCGCGCCCACCCTCGTCGGTGGCGCGTTCCTGCCGGTCAAGTGCGATAAGCACCGCGTGCGGCTCGGCGCCGGCGGCGCGAATGAGCGCCATGCTCTCGCGCACCGCCGTGCCCGCGCTCATCACATCGTCCACGATGAGCACGCGCCCCGCCAGCGGCGCGCCCACCAGCGTGCCGCCCTCGCCGTGGTCCTTGGCTTCCTTGCGGTTGTAGGCAAAGGGGCGGTTGACGCCGCAGCGCGCCAGTTCCGCCGCCAGCGCCGCGCCCAGCACGATGCCCTTGTAGGCGGGGCCAAAAATCACGTCAAATTCAATGCCGCTGGCCAGCAGCGCGCGCGCATAGAACTGCGCCAGCCGCCCCAGCATGGCGCCATCGTGGAACAGGCCGGCGTTGAAAAAATAGGGCGACATGCGCCCCGCCTTGGTCTTGAATTGCCCGAAGCGCAGCGCGCCGCACTCAATGGCAAACTGCACAAACTCGCGCGCCAGCGCATCAGCTTCATTCGGGAATTTTTCTGTGTTCAGGCTCACCACGCTCAACCTCAACGGTATCCGCTCGGCCACCAGCAAGGGGCTTATCCCCTGGGTGGAGGAAATGGCGCCGGATTGTATGGGCGTGCAGGAGCTTAAAGCGCAGCAGCCCGAGATGGACGCGGGCGGCTTCGGCACCCTGGCGGGCATGGCGGGGCGTTTTGCCTTTGCCAGCGTCAAGCGCGGCTATTCGGGCGTGGGGCTGTACAGCCGCCATGCGCCCACGCAGGTGATTGAAGGCTGCGGGCTGCCCGAATTTGACGCCGAGGGGCGCTATGTGGAAATGCGCTTTGACGGTGGCGGGCGGCGCCTGTCCATCATCAGCGTCTATTTCCCCAGCGGCTCGTCCGGCGACGAGCGGCAGGCGGCGAAGATGCGTTTTCTCGCGCAGTTCACGGGCGTGCTCGAGCGTCTGCGCGCCGAGGAGGGGCGCGAGTTCATTCTCTGCGGCGACCTCAACATCGCGCACCAGCAAATTGACCTGAAAAACTGGCGCTCCAACCAGAAGCACAGCGGCTTTCTGCCCGAGGAGCGACAGTGGCTCACCGATACGCTCGCGCGCTTCAAGCTTGTGGATGTCTACCGCCGCCTGCACCCTGATGCCGAAGGCGACGCCTACACATGGTGGAGCAACCGGGGCAGAGCGTGGGACAACAACGTGGGCTGGCGCATTGACTACCAGCTTGCCACACCCGCCATCGCGGAGGCAGCGCGCCGCGCCGAGGTCTACAAGGCGCAGCGCTTCAGCGACCACGCGCCGCTCACCATCGACTATGCGTTTGAGCTGCCTTTTTGATGGTGTATATAGTGGTTGCCAGCTTATAAAGCCGGCAATCAAACGCTTGTTTATTGAGTATCGCTCTCCGGCGGCACCAGGCGGAAGCCCTGCCCGCGCTCGGTGCGAATGAGTTGCGGCGCGCCCAGCTTGCGGCGAATGCGCCCGATGAGCACGTCAACGGTGTTGGAGTCCGGGTCCAGGTCGCGCGCATAGACGTGCTCGCTGATGTCCGCGCGGGTGACAAGCTGCCCGCTGTGGTGCATCAGGTACGCCAATATCTTGTGCTCCTGCGCCGTGAGTTGCAGCACCTTGCCCTGCCAGAGGAAGCGCCCCGCCCCCACCTCGTAGACCAGCTCGCCCGCGCGCAGCTCGCCCGCGCCGCTGCCCGCCGCGCGCCGCAGCATGGCGCGCAGGCGCAGCACCACTTCTTCCATCATGAAGGGCTTGGTGAGGTAGTCGTCGGCGCCCGCATCAAAGCTGGCGAGTTTGTCGCTCCAGCGGTTGCGCGCTGTGAGCACCAGCACCGGCCAGTGGCCGCCCGCCTCGCGCCACTCGCGCAGCACGCTCACGCCGTCCTGCCCCGGCAGCCCGAGGTCAAGCACCGCCGCATCGTACGGCTCCACACTGCCTGCGTAGGCCGCCTCGCGCCCGTCGTGCTCCACGTCCACGGCAAAGCCCGCCGCGCTCAGCGCCGAGGCAAGCTGCGCGGCGAGCTTTCTGTCATCTTCCACCACCAGCACGCGCATCGCACCGCTCCTCAACTGCGTTTGTAGCGGCTGCGCAGCACGCGCAGCGTGCGCGCGTCTACGTGCAGCTCCAGCGTGTGCAGCCCTTCCACGCGCAGGTCAATCTCGTAATACACGCTCGCGCCCTGCACGCCTTCCAGTTCCACTTCCAGCACGGTTGCCTTTTCCCCGTAGCGCTCCACCAGCGCCTCCAGCGCCTCGGCTGCCGTGTGCAGCGCGCCCGTCTGCTGCTGCTCAATGTGCAGCAACTCGCCGCTGGCGGCGTCCATCAGGCGGCGCTGTGCGCCCGCCAGCGAAGGTGCAAGCACAAGCTGATACGCCGCCTTGCCGTCCATGCCCAATTCAAGCTCTGCCTCCACCACGCTGCGGCCAGTTTCGGCCTCAATGCGCCGCAGGAACCCGGCCAGCTTGCGCAGCGTCACCGCCTGCTCCACCTTGCTGCCTTCGTCCAGCTCGCGTCCCGTGGCGGCGTCCACCAGCAGCGTGCGCTTCACGCCCGCGCGGTCGAGCAACTTGACCTCGTAAAACATCTGCCCCAGCACGCCCTGCTTGGTATCCAGGTCAAGCACGCGCGCCTGCGGCCAAGACTGCTCCACCTGCGCCAGTATGGACGCCAGCGGCTTGTAGCGCCCCGCCTGCACCGCCTCGCGCACGCTCTCCTGCTCATCGCCCACGGGGGGCGCGGCAGGCGCAGAGGCCGCCGCCAGCGCAAGCGCCAGCAACGCAGCACAGGGCAGAAAACGGGGATTCATGGCAAGGGCGCGGTGTTTCTCAAAAAAACATCAGAAAGTGCAGCACATTGTGATGCCATTTCCTGAACTCTGCGTGAACGGGGCGCTGCACACAAGCAGACAAAAAACGGGCTGGCGCACGCCAGCCCGGTTGTTCATGCGTCGCGCGCCTCACCAGCGGTCTCTGAAACGCGTGTAGCCGCTTTCCGAATATGCATCGGTGCCAAACAGCCGCAGCGCCTCGGGCGTGAAGTGCTTGTCGTCGGCAAACAGCCAGCGCGTGTAGCTCGGGTCTTTCACATCGGCGGTGGTGCAGGTCGTCACGTCGGGCGTGCTGCACACTCCCTCATCGCGGTTGGAAAAGCCGTAGTCTTCGTGGGCGTCATAGAACAGGTCAAAGAACAGCGCCGCATCCAGAAACAGCACGGTGTCGCCCATGTCGTGAATGCCGAGCTTGAGCGCATTGTCGAACGCCACACTCAAGTTGTTGATGGCTTCCTCTCCCCGCGCCCTGCCCCAAGGCGTATCGCCCATCGGCGGCACGCCCACGACGGCCACATGCGTGGCGCCGGCGTCCACGATGCGGCGCACCTGCTGCGCCAGCTCGCTGCCCGCCTGCTCCACGGCGGCGTAGGCGGCATCAGAGACGCCGTGCGCGTCCACAGCAGCGACGACATCGTTCTGCCCACCGCCGATGAGCACCACGTCGTTCTTGCCAAGCGCGGTGCGACCCAGCGCCTCGTTCACCTGCTCCACAACGCTGGGCGCCGCGCCCGCTTCGCTGATGCGCGCGCCGCCCTGCGCGAAGCCCCAGCCGCCGGCACCCGACGGCTGCACGTCCAGCCCGTAGTGGCTGGCAAAGGTTTGCACCCAGGTGGGCGTGCCGTCGTTGACGGTGTAGACGTAGCCGTTTTGCCCCACGTCCATGAAGTCGTCGCCCATGACGATGAAGCGTTCGGGATTGAGGTCAGAAACGATGGAGTCGCCGCCGCACGAGGCCAGCAACGCCGTCGCCGCAGCCGCCGTCAGCAGGCGCGCAGCGCGGCGCAGGCAAGATGTATTCATGGTGTGTTCCTCCGAATGAAAGGCGCGAGTGTAAATGCTGCGGCGCAAAAACATATACTTGCGCGATATATGCAGCGTCGCCGGCGACTTATGCCGGTGACAAACAGATACCAAATGGTGTTTATTTTATTGCATGGAGTAATGTGTTGTCGCCGGCAACATAAGCCGGCAATCAAACGTCTATATGTAGGGTATTGTCACTGCGCTGCCGCCGCGCGGCGCAGGCGGTCGCGCACGCCTTCCCACTCGCTGCCGGCAGGCGGCTCCTGCACCCAGATGAGTTTCACGCCGGCGTCGTCAAAGCTGCGCAGCACGGCAAAAAGTTCGTGCGCGGCGGCCTCGGCGTCATCTGGCATGCGGCGCAGCAGCAGTTTGCTGGAGGCGCTTTTGAGCGGGTCGCGCGCCCACACGGCGATGTTTTTCGCCTGCGCGCCCAGCAACTCCAGCGCCGTTTTCAGCATCTTGCCGTCCATCAGCCGCACCTTGGCACGCGGCGCGTAGTGGCCGCTTTGCGCTTCCTCGGCAGCCGTTTTGCTCAGTGCATCGCGCCCGACGAGCGCCGCGCCTGCCGTGCGCTCAATGGCTTCGCGCGCCACGGCGCCCGGGCGCAGCAGCACAAGCATTTTTTTCGTGCAGTCCACGATACTGGACTCAATGCCCACGCTGCACGCGCCACCGTCGAGCACGGGCAATTCATCGCCAAACTCGGCCGCCACATGCGCCGCCGTGGTGCTGCTGATGCGGCCAAAGCGGTTCGCGCTGGGGCAAGCCAGCCCGGCAATGCCACGCGCCGCGCATGCGGCCAGCAGGCGCTGCACCACAGGGTGCGCGGAGCAGCGCAGGGCGATGTTCGCTTGCCCGCCAGCGGCTTCTTCCACCACGCCCTCTTTGCGCGGCAGCACCAGCGTGAGCGCGCCCGGCCAGAACGCCGCCATCAGCTTTTCCGCCGCAGGCGGCACGCTGGCGGCAAAGTGCTGCGCGGCGGCGGCATCTGCCACCAGCACGGGCAGCGGGTGCGCGGCGGGACGCTCTTTCAGCGCAAAGAGGCGCCGCACCGCTTGCGGCTGCGCGGCGTCCACCGCCAGCCCGTAGACGGTTTCCGTGGGAATGGCGACCACTTCGCCGGCGGCAAGCGCATCGGCAGCGCGCTCTATGGCGTCTTGGGAAGAAGCGTCAAGTATCGGCATGGTGGTGTGGCTCAAAACGGCGCAATGCCCAGCATTTGCGCGGCGCGCAGCGCCTGCGCGCGCACCTGCGGCGCACTGTCGCCCGTGAAGGTGATGTGCCCCATCTTGCGCCCACGGCGCGCTTCGGTTTTTCCATACAGGTGCAGGTGTGCGCCGGGGAGTGCCAGCACCTGCGCCCAGGGCGGCGTGCAGGGCTGCCCGGCGGCGTCAAACCACAGGTCGCCCAACAGGTTGAGCATGACGGCGGCGCTGTGCTGGCGCGGCTGCGGCAGCGGCAGGCCAGCGAGCGTGCGCACTTGCAATTCAAACTGCGAAACGTCGCACGCATCAATGCTGTAGTGCCCGCTGTTGTGCGGGCGCGGCGCCATTTCGTTGACGACGAGCGTGTCATCGTCAAGGATGAAGAACTCCACGCACAGCACGCCCACGTAATCAAGCGTTTGGGCAATTTCCTTGGTGGCCGCCAGCGCCTGCTGCGCCAGCGGTTGCGGCACATTGCCCTCATAGATTTCGCTGATGGCAAGGATGCCGTCGCGGTGCGTGTTGCGCTGCACCGGCAGGTGCACGCACTGGCCGTCTGCGCCGCGCGCGATGATGATGGAGCACTCGGCCGCCAGCGGCAGCATCTGCTCCAGCACGCAGGGCACGCGCCCAAGCGCCTCCCACGCCGCTGCCAGCTCTGCACGCCCGCGCACGCGCGCCTGCCCCTTGCCGTCGTAGCCCAAGCGCGCGGCTTTGAGCACGCCGGGCAGCAGCGTGGGCGGCACGGCGGCGAGGTCGGCTTCGCTGGCTATCGCCATGTAGGGCGCGGGCGGCACGCCCGACGCCTGCCGCGCGCAGCGCGCAAACAGCTCTTTTTCGCGGATGCGGTCTTGCGCAATCGCCACCGCCTCCGCCCCCGGCGCCAGGCGGCAGCGGCCTTGCAGCGCCTCCAGCGCCGCAGCGGGCACGTTTTCAAATTCAAGGCTGACCGCAGTGGCAATGCCCGCCATCTCGTCCAGCGCCGCCGCGTCGTCCCACGCGGCGCAAAGATGGCGCTCGCTCACCAGCCCGGCGGGGCTGTCGGCAGCCGGGTCAAGCACGGCAGTCGTAAAACCCATCGCCTGCGCTGCGTGCACAAACATGCGCCCAAGCTGCCCGCCGCCGAGCATGCCAAGCGTTACGTCGCTGCCGGGCAGCAGCGGCTGAAAAGCAGCGGTGCTCATGGCGTAGCGGGCGGCAGCGTGGTGCTGCGCGCGGCCTGCGTCTGTTGCGCGCGCCAGTCGGCAAGGCGCTGGCGCAGCTTGTCATCGTCCACGGCAAGCATCTGCACGGCGCAGAGCGCCGCATTTGCCGCGCCTGCTGCGCCGATGGCAAAGGTCGCCACGGGCACACCGCGCGGCATCTGCACGATGGAATGCAGCGAATCCACGCCCTGCAGGTGGCGGCTGGGCACGGGCACGCCCAGCACGGGCAGCAGCGTCTTGGCCGCAAGCATTCCCGGCAGGTGCGCCGCGCCGCCCGCACCGGCGATGATGGCGCGCAGGCCGCGCCCGGCGGCGCTTTCCGCATAGGCAAACATGTCGTCCGGCATGCGGTGCGCGGAGACGACGCGCGCCTCGTGCGGCACGCCGAAGTGCTCAAGAATCTGCACGGCGTGCTGCATGGTGTCCCAGTCGCTGCCGGAACCCATGACGACGCCGATGACGGGAGTGGTGGTTTGGGCGCTCATGCACAATGCCTTTATTTGCAAAGACGCGGATTGTGCCTGTCCGCATGACTGCCATGATTAATGTTGATTTGAGCAATTTCGAGGCGCAGGTGCTCAGCGCCTCCACGCACACGCCCGTGCTGCTGGACGTGTGGGCGCCCTGGTGCGGACCGTGCCAGCAGCTTGGCCCCTTGCTGGAGGCGCTGGAAGAGGAATACGCCGGGCGCTTTGTGCTCGCCAAGCTGAACGCCGACGAGGTGCCGCAGATTGCCGCGCAACTGTCGCAGATGCTTGGCGTGCGCTCCATCCCGCTCTGCGTGCTGTTTGCTGGCGCGCAGCCGGTAGATGCCTTCGTGGGCGCGCAGCCACCCGATGCCATCCGCGCCTTCCTTGACAAACATGTGCCCAGCGCCGACGCCATCGCCGCCGAAGGCCAGAGCAACGAGGCCGAGGCGCTGCTGGCCGCCGGCGACACGCAGGCGGCGCTGGCCATGCTCGCCGCCGCGCTCACGCAAGACCCGGCCAATGACGACGCGCGTGCGCGCTACGTGCGCCTGCTCATCGAAACCGGCGCCCTCGAGCAGGCCGCCGAAGCGCTGCGCGAGCCGCTGGCGCGTGAGCCGCAGCCGCTGCGTTTCACGGCGCTGCGCCTCTGGCTGGACGCGCGCGAATTCGCCGCCAGCGCCCACGAGCGCGCGCAGTGGCAGGCGGCGCAGTTTGACGAACTCATCGCCGCCAACCCGCGCGACTTTGACGCGCGCGCGCAAAAGGCGCAGCTCCTCATGGCCGCTGGCGAGTGGACGGCGGCAATGGACGAGTGGCTGGAAATCGTCATGCGCGACAAGGCGTGGGGGCACGAAGCCGCGCGCCGCAACATCGTCGCCATTCTGGAACTGCTCACGCCCGAGGCCAAGGAAGCCGCCCCCGCCGCTGCCGCCGGTAAACACAGCATTCAAATCGCCGGCCACCAGAGCGCCGACGCCGACCCGCAAGCCGAACTCATCTCGCGCTACCGCCGGCGCCTGTCCATGGTGCTGCATTGAACACAGAAACGGTGGGTATCATTTGGTTGCCGGCTTCATAAGCCGGCAATACCTCATAAATCTGACAGGTATGTAGGGGCGCAATTTATTGCGCCCGTCACGGTTGACATTCACACAACGGGCGCGATGAATCGCGCCCCTACCGCCAGCAGGGACGACAATCGCGCCCCTATGAATCAAGTCGCCGCCCCCTCCCCCGCCGAACAAGCCGCCAAAAAGAGCTGGCGCGAGGCGCTCGCCGCCTATCTGCTGCCGGAGAGCCGCCGTATGCTGGCGCTGGGCTTTGCGGCGGGGCTGCCGCTGCTGCTGGTGATAGGCACGCTGTCGTTTCGGCTGCGCGAGGCGGGCATCGACCGCGCCGAGATTGGCTATCTGAGCTGGGTGGGGCTGGCGTATGGCTTCAAGTGGATGTGGGCGCCACTGGTGGACCGCGTGCCGCTGCCGTTTCTGACGCGCACGCTTGGGCGGCGGCGTGCCTGGCTGCTGGCGGCGCAGGCGGGCGTGATGGCGGGGCTGGCGGGCATGGCGCTGCTGGACCCGCGCACGCAGCTTGCCGCCCTGGTGCTGTGCGCGCTGCTGGCGGCGTTTGCCTCGGCGACGCAGGACATTGCGCTCGATGCCTACCGCATTGAGTGCGCGCCGCAGGAGCAGCAGGCGGCGCTGGCGGCGTGCTATCAGACGGGCTACCGGCTGGCGATGATTTGGGCGGGCGCAGGGGCGCTGTGGCTGGCGGGCGCCACGGAAGAAGCGCCGGCGGGCGCGCTGCGCGCCTATGACAACACGGGCTGGATGTGGGCGTATCTGGCGATGGCGGCGTCCATGCTGGTGGGTGTGTTCACAGTGCTGCGCGCGCCGGAAAGCGCGCCGCCGGAAGGTGCGCCCGCCGCTGTTTCTGCGCCGCCGCAGGGCAGTTTCTGGCAGCGCGCGCTGCGCTGGCTGCGCGGGAGTTTTGTGGCGCCGTTTGCCGAGTTTTTTGCGCGCTACGGCTGGCACGCAGCGCTGCTGCTGGCGCTGATTGGCACCTACCGCATCAGCGATGTGGTGATGGGCGTGATGGCCAATCCCTTTTATGTGGACATGGGCTTTACCAAGCTGCAGGTGGCGGCAGTGACCAAAACCTGGGGCGTGGCGATGACGCTGGCGGGCGCCTTTGTGGGCGGGGCGCTGGCGCTGCGCTTTGGCGTGATGCGCGTGCTCATGCTGGGCGCGCTGCTGGCGGCGGGCAGCAATCTCTTGTTTTCCTGGCTGGCGGCGCTGGGTCAGCCCAATGTGCTGGCGCTGGCCGCCGTCGTTTCTGCGGACAATCTTGCGGGCGGCATTGCCTCAGCCGCATTTGTGGCGTATCTGAGCGGGCTGACAAATATCCAGTATTCCGCCACGCAATATGCGCTGTTTTCTTCCCTCATGCTGCTGGGGCCAAAACTGCTGGCGGGGTTTTCCGGGGTGTTTGTCAATGCCTTTGGCTACCAGAGGTTTTTCACCTGCACGGCGGCGCTTGGCGTGCCGGTGCTGGCGCTGATTTGGCTGGCGATGCGGGCGCAGGAAAAACCGGAAAAAACATAGGTGCCGCCCGGGGACGATTCCCATTTTTACGCTGCGTATTCATCGTGTATTTAGCTGGCAGGCGCTACCGTGCGCGCCGTTCCAACAACCGCACAGGAGAAACATCATGCACACCAGAATCATTGCTCCCGCAGCATTTGCCTTGAGCGCCGCCCTGTTTGCGACGCTGCCCGCGCAGGCGCAGGCGCCCGCCGCCCAGGAAGGCTATGCCCAAGGCGGCTTCCAAGGCCCCGTGGCGCAGACCCGGGTCAACACGGTCGCCGAAGCCCGCAAGGCGTGGGACGACACGCCCGTGACCCTCACCGGCTACATCGTGCAGCGTATGCCCCACGATGATGACGACTACCTCTTCCGCGACGATACGGGCGAAATCGTCGTTGACATTGACCACGAGATATTCCGTGGCCGCACCGTCACCCCGCAAACCCGTGTGCGCATCACGGGCGAAGTGGACCGTGGGTTCATGGAACCGACCACCATTGACGTGAAGTTTCTGGAAATCCAGTAAGCAAAAACAGCGTCATTTTCGCGAGTATTGCTTCGTCGCCGGCACAAGAAGCCGGCGATGAATTATATCTACGAAGAGTATCAGCGAAAAACGCCGCCTGCTGCTGTTCAGGCGGCCACGGGCGCGAGCACGTTGCCAATGTCCGGCTCGGGCATGAGTGGCATGGGGACGGTTTCAGCCATCGGCACGACGGCCTCGCCCGCCAGCTCGATGACTTCTCCCGCAAGCAGGCGCTGGATACGCGCGCGCCCGATGCCCCGCTCTGGAAACCGCTCCTTGAGTTCTTTCAGCTCGCTGAGAATGAGCGGAATTTCCGACGGCTTGAGGTGCGTCACGTAGACGGGGTAGTTCGCATCTGGCGGCATGAGTTCCAGACACTCGGCCAGCATGTCGGGCGTCAGGTGCAGCGACAGGCGCGCCAGTTCGGTGCAGCGGTTGCTGAACGCCGTTTCTATGACGAGCGCGCCCACGTCCATGCGGCTGATGCGCTGCCAGAACGCAGGGCACACCCCGGTGTCGCCGCTGAACACCCACCAAGGCGCACCGCCCCGACGCGCGCGCACGGCGTAACCGACGGCGGGCACGCTGTGCTCGGCAGGCAGCACCTCAATGATGCGGCCTGCGACTTCGCGCACTTGGCCGGATTCCAGCATGTGAAAGCGCATGGCGGGCCGGCGCGGCGAGGGCAGGCGGGAAAAGTCCGGCCACACCTCGCCGTTGAACATGTGGCGGTGCAGCGTGTCCACCGTCTCGGGGCGCGCGTGGACGTTGATGGTGTGCTCGCGCCCCATGTAAGCGGCGGAGACGGCGTCCACCATCATGGGCAGGCCGGCGATGTGGTCCATGTGCGCGTGCGTGAGGAAGATGTCGCTGATGCGGCACATCTCGTCGAGCGTGAGGCGACCCACGCCGGTGCCGGCGTCCACGAGGATGTCGTCATCCACGAGAAAGGAGGTGGTGTCGCTGTCGCGGCCTATGGTGCCGGAGCAGCCCAGTACGCGCACTTTCATGGCTTCAAGTGCCGGCTTGGGCTATTGCTACGGGAAAACATGGGCGCGCTCTCACTGGCGGGTTTATTTCTCATCAAAATGCAGCGTCCCGTCCCAGTCCTCAGAGGGCGCCTGACGCAACATGGAGATTACCCGCTTCTCATACAGTTGGTAAAGGGAAAAATTGTCGTTTTGCTGGCGCAGCTCGCGGATTTTTGCCCAGCACGCCCCGAAGCTGCGTTTGCGCCAATCGTCCAGGGCGCTGTGCCAGAGCGCCAGCTCCTGCACCAGTGCCTCGGCGCCTTCGGGCGTTTTGTCCATGCGCACGGTGTAAATCGTCACCGCCTGCTGGCGCCCCTTGACGCGCACCTTGCCAAGCTCCTGCCAGAAGCACCCCTGCGGCAACACCGGCGCCTGCACGCGCGTGCTCTCGCTGGCAATCAGCCCCACGCCGAACTTGCGCGTCAGCGCCTCCAGGCGCGAAGCGAGGTTGACCGCGTCGCCGATGACGGTGTAGGCGCGGCGCACGTTGGAACCCATGTTGCCCACGAACATCTCGCCCGTGTTCATCCCGATGCCGGCAGTCACGGGCGGCAGCCCCCGCCCCTGACGCTCAATGGACAGCACGCGCAGCGCCTCCTGCATGCCTAGCGCCGCATCCACGGCCTGCCGCGCGTGTTCCTGCGTGCGCACCGGCGCGCCCCAGAACGCCATCACGCAGTCGCCCATGTATTTGTCAATGGTGCCCCGGTGCGTGCTGATGACGGCGCTCAGGCGGCTGAACACTTGATTCAGCCGCTCCTGCAAAGCCTGCGGCTCCAGACTTTCGGCGGTGGCGGTGAAGCCGATGATGTCGCAGAACATCACCGTCAGCTCGCGCGACTCGGCCTGCATGCCGTAGTCGTCCGGATTGCGCTGCATCTGCTGCACCAGGTCGGGCGGCACGTAGGTGGCGAACTGCTGCGCCAGCTCGTAGCGCGCGCGGCTCTCAAAAAAGAAGCCGAGCACCAGATTGGCCGTGACCGCCGAGAGCACCAGCACCAGCGAGCCAGCCAGCGGCAGCACCTGGTTGTTGCCGAAGAACAGCATCGTGTCCAGCGCCACCAGCGCCGCCACCAGCACCGCGCCCAGCGACAGCAGGCGGCCAACTTTCAGGCGCGGCATCAGTGCCGTGAGCACCACGCCCAGCAGCAACAGCACCGAGACGCGAAAACCCCGCGCCCAGTCCGGCACGTAGGGCACGCGCCCGTCCAGCATGCCGGAAATCATGGAGGCATGCACTTCCACGCCCGGGTACGCCGCGTCCACCGGCGTGGCGCGCAAATCCATCAGCCCCGGCACGGTAAAACCCAGCAGCGCGATGCGCCCGCGCAGCTCGCCCTCTTCCAGCTTGCCTTCGAGCACATCGGCGGCGGAAATGTAGCGAAACGACCCGCCCTGCGGCCCGCCCGCGCCCCGGTAGGGCACCAGCGCCGCGCCCGAGGGTTGCACATGCACCGGGTCAGTCATGGCCGTCTCGCCAAGCAGCTGCAGCTTGTGGATGGCACCGTCGGACGCGCCGGGCACGCGTGAAATCTGCAGCACCGCCTTGGGATACGCCTGCTGCAGCGTCGCCACCGCCAGCGACACATGAATGCCGTCGTCCAGCGAGGCGAGCAGCGGCGCGGCGCGCACCACGCCATCGCGTCCGCTGGTGCTGTTGATGAAGCCCGCGCCGCGCGCCGCACTTGCCAGCTTCTCAATGGGGGCGCTGTAGCCGTTCCAGTCCAGCATTCCCGGTGGGCGCTCCATGCGCAGCACCGGCTCGGGCAAGCTGCCGAAGCGGTGCCCGCCCCGGTCGCCGGTCAGGTAAAACGCCAGCGCCACGGGCGCCTCGCGCAGCGTGTCGGCCAGATGCTGGTCGTAGTCCAGTGTGGCAGCGTTCTGTTCCAGCCAGCCGGCCAGAATCTCGTCATCACGCAATTCTTCATTCACCAAGCGCTGCAAATCCGGCAGCGCGGAGCTGCGGTCGTTCTCACCCAGCACGGTGTCCAGCCCAAGGGAGGCGACTTTCTGGCGCTCCACCAGCTCACGCACCAGGGCTTCCAGACGGTTGCGCGGCCACGGCCACTGCCCGACGCGCGAGAGGCTTGGCTCGTCGATGTCAATGATGACGACGCGCTCGTCCAGCGTGCGCGGCATCGCCAGACGCAGCCGCAGGTCGTAGAGCGTGTCTTCCAGCGCGTCAATCCACGGCAGGTTCAGGCTGCCCAGCGCGTGCGCCAGCAGCAGCAGTGACAGCAGCGCCGTAGCCGTAAAGCGCCTGCCGTAGTCACGCCAGGCATGGCGGAGTGCCTTCACACTGCGTCACCTCCATGCTGCCCGGGGAGGGTGGCAACGGCATACGCCCGCTTCACTCAAGGAACTCGAGCTGGATACCGCCTAGGCTGATGCGGTCGTGGTTTTTCAGACGCACAGGGTCGGCGCCGACGGGCACGCCGTTGACCGTGGCCGGGTTGGCGCCCTCTTTGTGGACGAGCACGTAGCTGTCCAGCCGGCGCTCGAGCAGCGCCACGCACACGCCCGGCTTGCCGATGGTGGTGACGTTCTTGGTGAGCGCCATTTCGCGCCCGGCGGCGCTGCCGCTGAGCACGCGCACGCGCCCGTTCATCACGGGCGGTGCTGCCGGCACGGTGGGCGCGGCGCTGAAGCCCGAGGGCGCCTGCGAACGTGCCCCCGGCCCAAGCGAGCCGGGCACGGTGGCGCCCGTGGTGTCGATGTACTTGATTTTGTAGCGCCCCATCTCGATGAGGTCATCATGCACCAGCGCCTGCTTGCGTATGGGTTTGCCATTGACGTAGGTGCCGTTGGTGCTGCCCAGGTCTTCCAGCGTCGCTACGCCGGTTTTCATCTGGATGGCGGCGTGCTCGCCGCTCACGGCAAGGTTGTCCAGCACCACGTCGTTGTAGGGGCGACGCCCCAGAGTAGTGCGGTCTTTGGTCAGTTGAACTTCTTTGACAACAACACCGTCAATGGACGCAATCAACTTGGGCATGAGAGCTTGTGGGCAGTGGCACCGCCGGCGCGCCACTGCACACGGGGCAATGGCTCCTGCCAGGCGGGCAGGGTTGAAAACGAAGGGCTATTTTTACAGCAATTGTGCCAGCCCGTCATCTGTTTTTTCGCGGGCGTAAATCAGAGCCACGGAAATGTTGTCGCGCCCGCCATGCCTGTTGGCCAGGTCAATGAGGCGCTGCGCGCGCGTTTCAAGGTCAAACACGGTGCTGTCCGCAAGCTCTTCGGCGATTTCCTCGTCATCGAGCATGTCGGTCAGCCCGTCGGAGCAGAGCAGATAGAGGTCGCCCTCTTCAATTGGGCGGTGCTGCACATCCAGCAGCACGAGGTCTTCCACACCCAGCGCGCGCGTGACCAAGTTGCCGTTGCTCGACATGGCCGCTTCCGCCAGCGTGAGCAGACCGCTGTCAATCTGCTCCTGCAGCAGCGAGTGGTCGCGCGTGAGCTGCTTGAGCGTGCCCTCACGCCAGAGGTAGGCGCGCGAATCGCCCGCGTGCCCGAGCACCATTTCGCCCTGATGCTCCACCGCCAGCACCAGCGTGGTGCCCATGCCGTGATAGTCGGCGTTGGTGTTGGCGGCCTCAAAGATGCTGCGGTTGGCCGCGTCCACGCCCACCGCCATGGCGCGGCGCAGCTCGCGCATGCTGGCGCCGCTGTTGTCCGGCAGCCACTCGCCGAGATGCTGCGCAATCAGGGTCACGGCCATGCGGCTGGCGACTTCGCCTGCGTTGTGCCCGCCCATGCCGTCGGCCAGCACCACCACCCCGTGCTCAGGGGCGGCGAGCACGGAGTCCTCGTTGTTATTCCGCAAACGCCCCATATCGCTCAGGGCAACGAATTCAAGCTGCATTCACCTGCGCTCCTTCACATGCTGCCCGCACCGCATCACACGGCTGCCGGCAGCAAAACTCTCTCTGCGCTGCAGCGCCTGTAGTCGGCGCCGTCAGCAAACTGCAAGAGGATATAGCGAAACGCTGCTGTCCGTCGCCTGCCCCTCGCGTAAAAAACGACAAATCGTTACACACAGGCGGCGCCTTGGCGCCGCACCACACGCGCCGCCAGCGCGCCGATGTCCCACGGGTCGCACGCCACATGCACGCCGCACTCCTGCAGCGCCTGCTTCTTGGCGGCGGCACTGTCGGTGGGGCGGGCGATAAAGGCGCCGCCGTGCCCCAGCCGCCGCCCAACCGGCGCTGCCGCGCCCGCGATGAAGGCAATTACGGGCTTGTCCATGTGCTCGCGGCACCAGAGGGCGGCGTCAATTTCGCCACGCCCGCCGATTTCACCAATCATCACAACGGCGTCGGTGCCCTCGTCGTCGTTGAAGGCGCGCATCACATCCACGAAATCCAGCCCGCCGATGATGTCGCCGCCCAGCCCCACGACGCTGCTCTGCCCCAGTCCGTGCTCGCGCAGTTGCAGCACGGCCTCGCACGCCAACGTCCCGGAACGGCTGACCACGCCGATGCGCCCGGGGCGGTGAATGCTGTCGGGCAAGCCGCCTATGTTGAGCGCCCCCGGCGAAATGATGCCCGGGCTGTCCGGCCCCAGCAGCAGCGTGGCGCGCGCGCCAGCGGCCTCGCGCGCGCGCATGCGGCTGCGCACCTGCAGCATGTCGCGCACTGGAACGCCGTGCGTGAGGCAAATCACCAACTCCACATCGGCCTCCACCGCCTCCATGATGGCGGCGGCAGCGGCGGCGGGCGGCACATAAATCACGCTCACCGTCGCGCCTGTGGCCGCTGCCGCCTCGCGCACGCTGGCGTAGATGGGCAGTCCGAAAATTTCCTGCCCCGCCTTGGCCGGGTGCACGCCGGCCACAAAGCATTCGCGCCCGGCGGCATAGCGCAG
>JAFRYL010000176.1 GCA_017437605.1 Ottowia sp.
AGCGCGTGGAACTGCTTCACGGGCGCGTGCGGGCAATCTGACATTGGGCGCGTTAGCATCGCGCCCCGGGATTACTTCTTCTCGCAAAGGAAACTGCCATGAGCCAATCTCTCATCAACGACCTGCTCGGCCAGCTTCAGGGCGCACCGCTGCAGGGCATGGCCGCGCAACTGGGCGCCGACACGGAAACGACCAGCAACGCCATCGCCGCCGCGCTGCCCATGCTCGTGGGCGCAATGAGCGCCAATGCACAGCGGCCGGGCGGCGCCGACAGTCTGCTCGGCGCGCTGCAGCGCGACCACAGCGGCGCCGGCGCGCTGGACATGGGCAGCCTGCTCGGGGGCTTGCTCGGCGGCGGGCAGCAAGGGGGCGGCGCGGGCGCTGCCATTCTTGGTTCGCTGCTCGGCGGTGGTGGCAGGCAGGGTGGCGCGGGCGCTGGCGCACTTGGCAGCATTCTTGGCAGCGTGCTCGGCAATGCGGGCGCACCCAAGAGCCGCCAGTTGGACGCCGGCGGCATCCTCGGCAACATCTTCGGCAAATCGCGCGCCAGCGCGGAGGCTGGACTGGAACAGACCACCGGTCTGAACAAACAGCAGTCCTCCACACTGCTGAAACTCCTCGCCCCCGTCGTCATGGCGTACCTGGCCAACCAGGTGAAAGCGCGCCACATGAACGCCAACCAGCTCGGGCAGGCGTTGAGCGCCGAAACCGCACGCGCCAGCGCGCAGGGCGGCACAGGCGGCATGTTTGCCGGCATGTTCGACCAGAACGGCGACGGCCAGCTTGACGCCAGCGACCTGCTGCAAGTGGGCATGAAGATGCTCGCCGGGCGGCGGTAAGCACAGCACAAAGGGACAAGCTCCGGCCACCGCGCCGGAGCTTGTTGTTTGGGGTGCTTGTCTTGGTCTGAAAAGGGCTTTACATGTTTCGGAGCGTGTGGTTCTGGGTGCTGGTTTTGCTGCTGGCACTGGCGGGCGGCAGTATTTTCTTGTCACGTCCAAGCGCCCCGCCGCCGGCGCCCGACACGCTGGTGCAACTGGCTGGCAAAGGCGATGCGGCGGGCGCGCAGCGCCTGCTTGAGCAGGGCGAGCGCGTCGACAAACCCGATGCCGAAAGCGGCATGACGGCGCTGATGCAGGCCGCCAGCCAAGGGCAGGCGGACACCGTGCGCCTGCTGCTGGAGCAGGGCGCCTATGCCCAGGCGCGCGACAGCCGGGGCAACACCGCACTCATGCACGCCATCACCAACGGGCGCCCGGAAACATTCCGCCTGATACTGGACGCCTTGGCCAAGGAAAACATCGCCAGCATCAACGTCGTCAACTTTGACGGCCACACCGCCCTTGCACTTGCCGCCACCCACGGGCGCACCGAGATGGTTCGGGCGCTGCTGGATGCCGGGGCAAATATCTGGTGGGGCGGCGCCCTTGATGGGGGCTGGGAGCCGCTGCACCGCGCCGCGCGCGGCGGGCATACCGAAATCGTGCGCCTGCTGCTAGACAAAGGCGCCCGCGTCAACAGCACGCCCAAGAGCAAAATCACCGCCCTGATGCTGGCCGCTGAAAATGGTCACGCCCAAACCGTGCAACTGCTGCTGGAGCGCGGCGCCGATGCCAATGCCACCAGTGCCGACGGCGCCACGGCGCTGTCTCTGGCGCAAAAGGCAGGGCACGCGGACGTGGCGCAACTGCTGCGCGAAGCAGAGAAACCTGAGGCTCAATAAGGGCGTTATTGCTCCCGCGCCATCTCCGCCGACCAGCGTTTGCCCCATGAGGGGCGCTGCGCTTGCTGCAGGGCGCGGCGGTCGCGTTTGGTGGGGCGGCCTTTCTGGATGGCGAGGGCGGGTTCGGGCGCGAGGCGTCGCGCGGCGGCGGCAGCTTCGCGGGCGGCGCGGCTTTCTGGTGTTTCTTCGTAGAGTTGTTGCGCTTCGGCAGCCGGGCCGCGCCGCGCGGCAAGCGCGAGCACCTGCACCTCGCGCCGCACGCCGCCGCTCTGCCGCAGCGTGAGCATGTCGCCGGGTTTGACCTCATGCGCGGGTTTTGTTGGCTTGCCTGCCAGCAGCACGCGCCCCAGTCCCACTTCATCGGCGGCGAGGGCGCGGGTTTTGTAAAAGCGCGCCGCCCAGAGCCATTTGTCCAGGCGCTGGCGTTCGGGAGGGGAGGTCACGGCATCAATGTGGGCTGGCGGGAAACGTTCTTGACTATATAGTGATGCGCCGGAGTGTTTGATGAAGATGCCACCAAGCGAAATTTCCCCTTCCGCCGCAGCGCCGGCGCTGATTGTTCCCTCACGCCGGCCACTGCGCCTGCTCACCATTGCCGGCAGCGACAGCAGCGGCGGCGCCGGCATTCAGGCGGACCTGAAAGCCTTTGCCGCGCTCGGCTGCTACGGCATGAGCGCGGTCACGGCGCTCACGGCGCAGAACACGCTGGGCGTGACGGGCATCCACAGCGTGCCGCCGTATTTTTTGGGAGCGCAGATTGACGCCGTGGCAAGCGACGTGGGCGTGGACGCCGTAAAAATCGGTATGCTGAGTTCGGACGCCATCGTGCATGAAGTCGCGCGCGCGCTGGAGCGCAACGCCCTCTCGCCCGTGGTGCTGGACCCGGTGATGGTGTCCGCCAGCGGCGCGCGCCTGATTGAGCCGGACGCGATGCAGGCGCTGGTGGAGCTGCTCTTTGCGCGCGCCGACATCATCACCCCCAATCTGGAAGAAGCTGCGCTGCTGCTCGGACGCGAAGTGCGCGGCGCTGCCGACATGCCCGGCGCGGCGCAGGCGCTGCTGAACTTTGGCGCGCGTGCCGTGCTGCTCAAGGGCGGGAACCTGGCTGGCGCCGAGGTCTACGACCTGCTGGCGCGTCCCGGCAAGCCCTCCGTCATGGTGCGCGCCCCGCGCGTGCCCACGACGCACCTGCACGGCGCGGGCTGCACGCTCTCGGCGGCGCTGGCCGCGTACATGGCGCAGCGCCTGCCGCTGGAAGACG
>JAFRYL010000177.1 GCA_017437605.1 Ottowia sp.
GTTGCCTGCTGGCGCGTGTCCCCGTGGGATATATGGATGTGAGGCGCACATGACAGCATTGGCGCAGACTTTTTCCATCAGGGATTTTTTCAAGAGCTTCCTGCTGCTCGAGCTTGTCCGTGGCATGGCCTTGACCGGGCGCAAGGCCTTTGCGCGCAAGGTGACGCTCCAGTACCCGGAAGAAAAAACGCCGCTCTCGCCGCGCTTCCGTGGACTGCACGCCCTGCGGCGCTACGCAGGGGGTGAGGAACGCTGCATTGCCTGCAAGCTGTGCGAAGCGGCGTGCCCGGCGATGGCGATTGCGATAGAGCTGGGCGAACGTGAAGACGGCTCGCGCCGGACAACGCGCTACGACATAGATTTGACCAAGTGCATTTTCTGCGGTTTTTGCGAGGAAAGCTGCCCGGTGGATTCCATCGTGCTCACGCATGTTCTGGAATATCACGGAGAAAAGCGCGGAGACCTGTATTTTACCAAGGACATGCTCCTGGCCGTGGGCGACCGTTATGAAAACGAGATTGCCGCAGCGCGAGAAAAGGACGCAAAATACCGGTGAAGCACCATGACAAAGGCTTTGTTTTTTTACCTTTTTTCGTTCGTCATGCTGCTGGCGGCGTTCCGTGTGGTCACGGCGCGCAACCCCGTGCATGCGGTGCTCTACCTGATGCTCACCTTCTCGCAGGCGGCGGGGCTATGGTTGCTGCTGGAAGCGGAGTTTCTCGCCATCGCTTTGGTGCTGGTGTACCTTGGCGCCGTGATGGTCTTGTTTTTGTTTGTCGTGATGATGCTTGATATTCCCGCCGACCGCTCAAAGCGGGAGTTCTGGCGGCGTTTTCCGCAGGCATTTCTCATAGGCGCGCTGCTTGCGGTGGAAATGGCAGCAGCCGTGAGCAGCGGTTTTGATGCGGGCGCAGCGCCCGCCACGCCTCTCGCCATTGAAACGGCGTCCGGCCACAGCGTGCCATATTCCAACACGCGCGCTCTGGGCATTTTGCTTTACACAGAATATCTTTATCCTGTGGAAATTGCTGCCGTCCTGCTGCTGATTGCGATGGTTGCCGCCATTGCGCTGACCCTGCGGCAGCGCCGCGACAGGAAAATCGTCCAGCCGTCGGAGCAGGTGCGGGTGCGGGCGTCGGAACGCCTCAAGGTGCTGCACATGGAGCCTGCCGCGCATCTGGACGCAAGCGCAGAACCGGCGCAGGAAGGAGCGCACGCATGAACCTGTCCCTGACGCATTACCTTGTGCTTGCCGCGCTGCTTTTTTCCATTGCGGTTGTCGGCATAGTGATGAACCGCAGGAACATCATTGTCCTGCTCATGGCCATAGAGCTGATGCTGCTTTCCGTAAATATCAACTTTGTGGCATTTTCACATTATCTTGGCAACCTGCACGGGCAGGTGTTTGTGCTGTTCATTATGACGGTGGCGGCTGCCGAGTCTGCCATTGGTCTGGCCATTCTCGTGCTGCTGTTCCGCCGCAAGCGCAGCATCAATGTTGACGAGCTTGTGGAGCTGAAGGGGTGAGGCAATGGACAACAACACCCTGAATGCAAGCCTTTTGCTGTGGACGCCGCTGGCGCCACTGCTTGGCTCACTTGTTGCCGGCCTGCTTGGGACGGCGTTCGGGAGCCGTCTCCTCGGGCGGCGTGCCTCGCAGGGCGCGACCATCGCGGGCGTTCTGCTGGCGTTCCTGCTGTCGGTGTGGACGCTCAAGGGCGTGCTTGTTGATGGCGCGCGTTTCAACGGCACCGTTTACGAGTGGATGACGGTCGGCGGCTTGCGGATGGAAATCGGCTTCATGGTGGACGGGCTGACTGCGCTGATGATGTGCGTGGTCACCTTTGTCTCCCTGATGGTGCATATCTACACCATCGGCTACATGCAGGGCGACCCGGGCTACAACAGGTTTTTTTCCTACATTTCCCTGTTCACCTTTTCCATGCTCATGCTCGTGATGAGCAACAACCTGCTGCAGCTGTTTTTTGGCTGGGAAGCGGTGGGGCTGGTTTCCTATCTGCTGATTGGTTTTTGGTTCGAGCGGCCAACAGCCATTTTTGCCAACCTCAAGGCATTCATGGTGAACCGCGTCGGTGACTTTGGATTTATTTTGGGCATAGGTTTGCTGGCAGCATATACCGGAACGCTCAACTACACCGAAATTTTTGCGCAGGCCGCAGGTTTGGTGGCGCAGCGGCTGCCCTGCACGGACTGGTTGCTGCTCACGGTCATCTGCATCTGCCTGTTTGTGGGCGCGATGGGCAAGAGCGCGCAGTTCCCGCTGCACATCTGGCTGCCGGATTCCATGGAAGGCCCCACGCCCATTTCCGCGCTGATTCACGCGGCCACGATGGTGACGGCGGGTATTTTTATGGTGGCGCGCATGTCGCCGCTGTTCGAGCTTTCAGACACGGCGCTCAGCTTCATTCTGGTCATCGGTGCGGTCACGGCGCTGTTCATGGGCTTGCTTGGCCTTGTGCAAAACGACATCAAGCGCGTTGTGGCGTATTCCACCCTGTCGCAGCTTGGGTATATGACCGTGGCGCTGGGTGCATCAGCCTATTCAGCGGCGGTGTTCCATCTGATGACACACGCCTTTTTCAAGGCGCTGCTGTTTCTGGCTGCCGGCTCGGTCATCATCGGTATGCACCACAACCAGGACATGCGCTGGATGGGCGGGCTGCGCAAGCACATGCCCATCACGCACGCCACCTTGCTGATTGGCACGCTGGCGCTGGTGGGCACGCCGTTTTTCTCCGGCTTTTATTCCAAGGACGCCATCATTGAGGCAGTGCGTGCCAGCCACCTCTGGGGCGCGGGTTTTGCCGGTTTTGCGCTGCTGGCAGGGGTGTTCGTCACGTCACTGTATTCGTTCCGCCTGTATTTTCTGGTGTTCTGGGGCGAGGAGCGGTATGAAAACAACCCGGATGCCAGCCACGGCCACGGGTATGGGCACGCCCCCAGCGAATCGCCGCCAGTGGTGTGGGCGCCCCTGGTGCTGCTCGCCATTCCCTCGGTGTTGATAGGCTTTTTCACGCTGATGCCTATCCTGTTTGGCAGCACGCTTGGCGATGCGGTGTTTGTTGACGCCGCGCGCCACGCTGCCATGCACGAGCTGCAGGAGCACATCACCAGTCCGGTGGGCATGGCGCTGCATGGCATGGTTTCCCTGCCGTTCTTCCTGGCGCTGGCGGGCGCGGCGCTGGCGTGGTTCATGTACGTGTTTCGCCCGGCGACAGCGGCGTCGGCGCGCAGCCTTTTTGAGTCGCTTGGCATTTATCAGATTCTGGAGCAGAAGTATTTCCTTGACTGGATAAACGAGCACGTCATTGCCAAAGGTGCGCGCATGCTTGGGCAGGGCTTGTGGGTGACGGGCGACCGTGGGCTTATTGATGGCGCGCTGGTCAACGGCTCGTGGAAGCTGACGGGCTGGATTGCCGCGCACGTGCGCCGTCTGCAGACGGGCTACCTGTATCACTACGCGCTGGCGATGGCGCTCGGCATCTTCGTGCTGATGAGCTGCTTCCTCTGGCTGGGACGATGAAGGGGAGAAGCACATGGGACTTTTGAGCCTTGCCATCTGGGTGCCAATCGTTTTCGGCGCGGCGCTGCTGATATGTGGGCAGAGGCTGCCGCAGCGGCTGGTGCGCTGGGGTGCGCTGGCGGGCGCGCTGCTTGGTTTTGTGGTGACGCTCCCGCTGTATGCCGGTTTCAGGCTGGGCACGGCGCAGATGCAGTTTGTTGAAAAATCGCCGTGGATTGAGCGTTTCAACATCAATTATTTTCTGGGCGTGGACGGCCTGTCGCTGTGGTTTGTGCTGCTGACGGCATTCATCACCGTCATTGTGGTGGTTGCGGGCTGGCGTGCCACGCAGAAAAACCTTCATCAGTACATGGCCGCCTTCCTGATTCTTTCAGGGCTGATGATAGGGGTGTTTGCGGCGCTGGACGGCATGCTGTTTTATGTCTTTTTTGAAGCCACACTGATTCCGATGTATCTCATCATCGGCATATGGGGCGGGCCAAACAGGATTTATGCCGCATTCAAGTTTTTTCTGTATACGCTGCTCGGCTCGCTGCTGACGCTGGTGGCGTTTCTTTACCTGTACAGCAAGTCCGGCAGCTTTGACATTCAGGCGTGGCACGCCGTGCCGCTGCCGGCGGCGGCGCAAACCTGGCTGTTTTTTGCCCTGTTTGCTGCTTTTGCTGTCAAGGTGCCGATGTGGCCGGTGCATACCTGGCTGCCAGACGTGCATGTGGAAGCGCCCACAGGCGGCTCCGCGGTGCTGGCGGCCATCATGCTCAAGCTGGGGGCGTACGGCTTTGTGCGCTTTTCACTGCCCGTGCTGCCGGACGCCTCGCGCCAGTGGGCGTGGCTGATGATTGCTCTTTCGCTGGTGGCGGTCATCTACATCGGGCTGGTGGCGCTGGTGCAGAAAGACATGAAAAAGCTCGTGGCGTATTCGTCGGTGGCGCACATGGGCTTTGTGACGCTGGGCTTTTTCATGTTCAGCGCCCTTGGCGTGACGGGCGGGTTGCTGCAAATGATTTCGCACGGTTTTGTGTCTGGCGCCATGTTCCTGTGTATTGGCGTGCTGTATGACCGCATGCACACGCGCGAAATTGCGGCGTATGGTGGCGTGGTCAATGTCATGCCACGCTTTGCGGCGTTTGCCATGCTGTTTTACATGGCCAACTGCGGCTTGCCGGGCACGGCGGGCTTTGTCGGTGAATGGACGGTGATTCTTGGCGCCGTGAAACACAATTTCTGGATTGGGCTGCTGGCGGCCACCGCACTGATTTGGGGCGCGGGCTATTCGCTCTGGATGTTCAAGCGCATTTATTTCGGCGCGGTCGCCAATGAGCGCGTGGGCGCGCTGGCCGACATTGATGCGCGCGAGTGCCTGGTGCTTGCGCTGCTCGCCCTTGCCGTGCTTGGCATGGGGCTGTATCCCAAGCCCTTCACCGAGGTCATGGACGCGTCTGTGAGCCATCTGCTCGAGCAGGCGGCACGTTCCAAACTGCATTGAGGGTGGCGCGATGATTGATTTTTTCAGCTGGATTTCCGTCTACCCTGAAATCGTTCTGCTTGTAATGGCATGCGTGGTGGCGCTGGTGGATCTGCTTGATACCAGCGCGCAGCGCTGGCCTGCCTACGTGCTTTCCCTGCTCACGCTGACGGCGCTGGCGCTGCTGACGGGCGCGTATGCCCTGAGCGGGGAGGTGGTGCATGGGTTTTTCAACTCCGTGCTCAGCGACCCGCTGTCAAACTGGCTCAAATGCTTTGCGGCGCTGTCCATGCTGGTGACATTTGCCTATGCCAAAGACTATGTCGAGCAGCGCGGCATGCTGCGTGGCGGAGCTGAATGGTATGTATTGGGCTTGCTGTCGCTGCTTGGCTGTTTTGTGCTGATTTCTGCTGACAATTTCCTGCTCATTTACCTTGGGCTGGAATGCCTGACGCTGGCAAGCTGCGCGCTGGTGGCCCTGCGGCGCGACCACACGGGCGCGCTGGAAGCGGCGATGAAGTATTTTGTGCTCGGCTCGCTGGCCTCTGGTGTGCTGCTCTACGGGCTGTCCATGCTCTACGGCGCGGCGGGCACGCTGTCCGTCAATGAGGTTCTGGGCATGGTGGCGGGGGGCGGCGTCAAGCCAGTGGCGCTGGTGTTTGCGCTCGTCTTTGTCGTTGCGGGGCTGGCCTTCAAGCTGGGCGCGGCGCCCTTCCACATGTGGGTGCCGGACGTATATCAGGGCGCGCCGACGGCAGTGACGCTGCTGATAGGCACGGTGCCCAAGCTCGCGGCATTTGCCATGGCCATCCGGCTGCTGGTGCAGGGGCTGCTGCCGCTGGCGCAGGACTGGCAGCTGATGCTGGCGCTGCTGGCTACTGTGTCGCTGCTGCTGGGCAATCTGGCGGCCATCATGCAGACGAACCTGAAACGCATGCTGGCGTATTCCACGATTTCGCACATGGGCTTTGTGCTGCTGGGGCTGATGTCGGGCGTGGTGGACGCCGATGTGCAGACCGCCGCCAACGCCTACAGCGCCGCCATGTTTTACATGGTGACTTATGTGCTCACGACGCTGGCGGCGTTCGGGCTGATGCTGGCGCTGGCGCGCAAGGGCTTTGAAAGCGAGGAAATCGCCGATTTTGCTGGCCTGCACCAGCGCCAGCCGCTGTATGCAGCGGTCATGGCGCTGGTCATGTTCTCGCTGGCGGGCGTGCCGCCGCTGGCGGGCTTTCAGGGCAAGCTGGTGGTGCTGCAGGCGCTGGTGGCCGCCGGAAGGCCGCTGTATACGGCGCTGGCGGTGTTTGCCGTGCTGATTTCCGTGGTGGGCGCGTTTTATTATTTGCGCGTCATCAAGGTCATGTATTTTGACGAGGCGGCAGAAGACACCCCCATCGCCGCGCAGCCCGACATGCAGGCGCTGCTTGCGCTCAATGGCATGCTTCTCCTTTTTTACGGCATATTGCCCGGAGGCCTGCTCACCTTGTGCAGCGAAGCCGTGTTGCGTATGCTCCAGCACTGATGCAACAGACCTTTTCCATCTATCTTCTGGTCGCGCTGGCTTTCGTCGCGGCCAACCTGCCGTTTTTCAACGGGCGCCTCTTTGCGCTTTTTCCCTGGCCGCTGGCGCAGGGCAAGCGGCTGCACTGGCGCCTGCTTGAGCTGCTCGTGTGTTACCTGGTGGTTGGCGCCACCGGCATGCTGCTGGAGCGGCGCTTGAGCCAGCCCCACCCGCAGGGCTGGGAGTTTTACGCCACCACTGCCGCGCTGTTTCTGGCGCTGGCCTTTCCCGGCTTTGTCTACCGCTATTTGTGGCGCAGCCATGATTGACACTTCCAGCGCCGATGCCGCGCTGCGCGAGGAATGCACGCAGTCGCGCGAATTGCTGCGCGGGCGGCTGCTGCACGTCTTTGCCGACGAAGTGCGCCTGCCCGATGGCCGCCTGACGCAGCGCGAATACATCCGCCACCCCGGAGCTGTCGCCATCATTCCGCTGCTGGAAGGGGCGGACGGCAGCGTGCAACTGGTGATGGAGCGCCAATTCCGCTACCCCGTCGGGCGCGCCGTGCTGGAATTTCCCGCCGGCAAGCGCGACGCTGGCGAAGAGCCGCTCGCGTGCGCGCAGCGTGAGCTGCGCGAAGAAACCGGCTACACCGCTCGCCAATGGGCGCGCGCCGGGCAACTACACCCTACCGTGGCGTACTCCACCGAAAGCATAGACATCTGGTTTGCGCGCGGCCTGCAGCGCGGCGAGCGCGCGCTGGACGTGGGCGAATTTCTTGATGTGCTGACCGTGACGCCGGGTGAGCTGCTCGCCGCCTGCCGTGACGGGCTGGTGACAGACTCCAAAACCCTCGTCGGCGCGCTCTGGCTGCAAAACGTGCTGGGCGGCGTCTGGACGCTGGACTGGCAGGACGCGCCATGAAAGTGCTCAACCTCCGCTGCACGCACGGCCACGGCTTTGAGGGCTGGTTTTCATCTGAAGAAGATTTTCTCGGCCAGCAGGAGCGCGGCCTGCTCTCCTGCCCCATCTGCGGCAGCGCGGACGTGGCGCGCCTGCCCAGTGCGCCGCACCTGAACCTTGGCGCGCAGCCGCCGGAGCAGGGCGGGGAAGCGCGCGGACAGGCCGCATGGCTGCACATGGTGCGCGAGGTGCTCGCACACACCGAAGACGTGGGCGAACGCTTTGCCGAAGAAGCGCGCCGCATTCACTACGGCGAAGTGGAGCAGCGCGGCATACGTGGACAGGCCACAGCAGAGCAAACGGAAGAACTGCTGGACGAAGGCATTCCCGTGCTGCCCCTGCCGCTGCCGCCCGGCTTTGCCGGCACGCTGCAATAGCGTTACCGGGCTTTGGAAAGCAAAGCGGCATGGAATTCCTTCCCCTCGCCCCCGCAGCGCGCGCCAGCGCGCTGACAGGGGGAGAGGGCTAGGGAGAGGGGGCGCGCGCTGCTGCCAAGCGCGCGTGCAACGCGGCATACAACATAGCGGGCGCGAATAGCGCCCGTCACTGCCGCATGAACGGGAAAATATCTTCCGGGCTATACACTTCCGGCAATATGTAGACCACGCTGCTCTGGCTGCGGAACAGCGGATAGAGATACTCGTCAAAAAAATCTGCCGGCACATTGATGCAGCCGTAGGAAATGCGCCGCTGCGCGATGACGCCCGACGCCACGCGCTGGTGCCGGCGCTCGCCCGCGATATTGCGCACGCGGTGCATGGACAGGCCGCTTTCATAATCCAGCCAGATAATCTCCTCGCCGCTCAGGTTTTCGCCCGCCTCGGTCAGAAAGCGTCCGGCGGGAGTGATTTTGTCGCTGCGGCTGTATTTGCTGAACGCGCGCGTGCCCAGGTCGCCCGCCGCATCGTCGCCAATCGCCTGCCCGAGCAGCACCGGCGAATTGGCAATCGCCCGGCCATACGGCGAAAACACCCAGAGCCGCGCGCCGCTCTTGTCCAGAATGGCGAAATGCCCGCTGGACACACCCGTGCGCGCATCGCCGGTGCGCTGCACCGAATCGGCCAGCAGCCAGACATCGGAAGGCATCTCCTGCGCGCTGACGGTGGCAGCGAGGAGCGCGAAGAGGGCGGTAATCAGGGGGCGAAGCAGAGACATGGGGGAATTATGGCGTGCGCAGAAAAATTAACGCGCGCTGAAGCAGCGTGGGTGTGACAAAAGCACACTCTCTCGTGCCGATGCAACAGAAAACATGAGGTATTGCATCGTCGCCAGCAAACATTGCTGGTAATGCCGTAAAGACATTGGCAGTATCAGCTGGCAGCCCTTGTGGTTGCCCCTTTTCCCGTATACACAAGGCGTGCGGGTGAGAAAGCGTTGCCATCCAGCCGCGTGGCAAGGTGTGTGCGTCAGCCGCGCGTGACAACTCGCTACAATGCCGCGCGGGGCCGCTGCGAAACGGCGGATTTTCAAACCATTTTTGCAAAGGAATGGCGAAATATGGGTGACCAGCTTGAAAAATGGACGAACTCCATTGGCATGGAGTTCGTGAAGATACCGGGCGGCTTCTACATGCGTTGCGGCGACCCCAGCTGGGAGGTGTGTGCCAGCGACGAACAACCGCAATGCCTCATCAGCATTTCCAGCTTTTGGATGGCTGTGTATGAAGTCACCCAGGCGCAGTGGGAAAAAGTAATGGGAGTAGGGAGCAACCCCAGCAAATTCAAGGGCTGGAACAACCCAGTGGAGCAAGTGAACTGGGATGAGGTGCAGGAGTTTGTGCGCCGCCTCAGCGCCCAGGAAGGACGCAGCTATCGCCTGCCCACCGAGGCGGAGTGGGAGTATGCGGCGCGCGCCGGGAGCCAAACGGCCTACTGCTTTGGCGACAAGGAAGGCGATTTGGGCGACTACGCCTGGTATCGCGACAACTCCGACGGCAGGACGCACCCGGTCGGCGAGAAACTCCCGAACGCTTGGGGTCTGTATGACATGTACGGGAACGTGTGGGAGTGGGTGGCGGACTGGTACGACGGCAATTACTACGCTTCCTCCTCCGACACGGACAACCCTCATGGTCCCAGCGCGGGCACGCAGCGTGTGGTTCGTGGCGGTTGCTGGAACATTGGTGCGGGGAACTGCCGGTCGGCCAACCGTGCCAAAGGCAGCCCGGGCATACGCGACAACGACCGTGGCTTCCGCCTGGCTCTTTCCCTGGTGAATTGAGCAGGCAGCCCTGCCCGCCGCGAGTGCGTGCGCTGCGCGCGGCGAGCGCCGGGCGCGCCACAAGTCTTCCCCGCCGCCCCAAAAAGTTCACCCTCGTGCCCCGTCCGCGCGCCGGGGCGCGGAGCGAGGGCGAAGAAGTGCTCTTTTTTTGCCTTCCTGCGACATACTGTCATTGAATACACTGCATCGCCGGCTTCATAAGCCGGCGACCACACAATACCCTATCAAAACATGGCGCTGTTGAACCACGGTTGACGTATTCCACGCCGTACAAATGCGCGCCCCTGTAGGGGCAAGCCTTGCGCTTGCCCTTTGTTCGTCTGCGAGCCGAAGCGGGCGCCCACAAGGGGCGCTCCTACAGAGTGGGCATTTTTACGTCAATGGCGGTTAAGCAGAGTCTCAAAACAAGGCGCAAACGACAGCAGGAACAGCACAAAAAAGCCCGCCGGTTTTGCGGCGGGCTTGGGTGCTTTGTGGTGAGTGTGGGTTACGGCGTCACCACGGTGTATGCCACTTCATACGCGCTACGCAGTGACCGTGACCCCCAAGATTCCCCATTATTTTTGAGGGCGGCGTTGCAGGCATCGTCGAACACGCCCAGTCTAAATCCACTTGGGTAGGTTGGCTCCGCGTTGGGGCCGTTTGCAATTTGCTTCAACTCAACCTCCACAACTCCATCTTTCATGGGGGTTTTTATTATTGGCGTGATTTTTGTATTTGGATTAGCTGCCTCTACCACGCCATTAATCTCGGCTGAGCCAGCCTGAATTCTGACCTGAACCACTTCACGCGAGAGGCCAGTCAGCTTAGTCCCAGCGGAATCAGAGTAGTCCAGCGCGAATTTGAAGGTGTATGTCCCGCCTTTTGTCAAGTTCCCCGTCACCTGCGTAGAGCCATCCCAAACGGTAGCCCAATCGTTGCCGGGATTTGCAGAAGGAGAATTGGCGTGGCAGCCGAGGACGAAATAGCCGTTGCTGTCGGTGTAGCTGCCGGTGTCCACGGTGCCGGTGACGGTGTTGCCGTTGGGGTCGGTCAGCTTGAAGGGGACGGCGCCAGCGTTTGGATTATCGACGGTGACGCTGCCGCTGCCGCTGGTGAGGGCGACGCTGTTGGCATTGGTGATGGCGCTGCTGACACCACCAAGGCCAGAAATGGGGGCGGGATTGCCAGCAGCGTCAACCAGCACAACCTCGACATCGCCGTTCGCGTCCTTGCGGAAGCGCACGCCGGGCACGGAGCCGGTGACGGGTTTGTTGGTGCTGGGGTCGGTCACGCCGGGCAGCTCAAAGTCAAAGCCGTTTTCGCTGGAGGGGGCGTCAAACTGGAGCTTGCCGTCCTGAGTGACGGTGGGGGTGACGTCGTTGCCGTTGACCTTGACGGCGGGAACCGTGCTTCCAGCAGGGACGGGAACGGCGTTGCCGTCGGCGTCAACGAGTTCGGCGGTGACGGTGTCGCCGTCACGGGTGAAGCGCGCGCTGACAGCGGGTTTGGATGTGGCAGGGCTGGTGCCGGGGTTGGTGCCGGGGTTAGTGCCGGGGTTGGTGCCGGGGTTGGTGCCGGGGTTGGTGCCGCCAGCGCCGGGGATTTCCACAGTGCCGGTGCAGGTGTTGCCGGTGGCGGGGTCGGTCACTTCAATGGTGACGGTGCCGCTCGTGCCGGAGGGAACAGCAACCTGAACCCTGCCGTCGTCGGTGACGGTGGCGATGGTTTCAACACCGTTGACTCGCACGGGGACGGTGCTTCCGGCGGGGAGGGGGATGAAGTTGCCGTTCGCGTCAAGGAGTTCAGCGGTGAGGAGGTTGGTGCTGGAGTCAATGCTGACGGCCACGCTGGTGGGTGTGGTTTCGTTGCCAGCGTTGGCGCCGTTACCGCCGTCGCCGCCGCTGCCGCAGGCGGTGAGCATGACCGCGACTGCGGCGGAGATGGCGAGCATGCGCCAAGAGGTGTGTTGAGCCATTTGTCTGCTTCCTTTCAGTTTCTGGTGTGAAGAGTGTGCGCATGCGTGCGTGTGTGCAGGGGCGTGCGCGCGTGCGTTGATTACAACAGTAACAAAGTCTACAGAAAAACAAGCGCGTTTGCGGGGCGCAGGGGCGCGAACCGACAAACGGTAGCATTTGGCCGATGAACGGTCAAAATGGCTGGTGATTTTTCACATGCTTGTTGTGTGAGGTGAATTTCTGGAGGGTGTTGTCAGGCGTTTGTCAGCCAAAAACGCGCCCCGCGCGGCGCTGGCGCTGTTAAGCAGCGGTTAATGCGTAGCGTGGACGCCTTGGCGCAGATGCACGCAGCGCACAACGCGCGCTGCTGACGTGGCGCGCGCCCCCTCAGCCAGCGCCCTCTCAGCCGTCGAGCCGCAGCGCGGCACGCAGGATGAGGGGAATGCCTCTGCTAGGCTCCTGCGCCATACCCCTGTAAAACATATCTCTTTGCCGGCTTGATAAGCCGGCGGCGAGAACATATATCAATGGGTATGCTCTTGCGCGGTGGGTTTGCCCAGGCTGCGCAGCACGTCGCGCACCATGTGCACGCGCGCGGCGGGGTCGGGGAGTTCGCGCTCGATGCGCAGCTTGTCGTTGCCGGCAAGTTTGATGTGGCGGTTTTTCTGAATCAGGTTGATGATGGCCATGCCGTCAATGGGCGGGTTGGGCTGGAAGCTGATGCTGATGGCGGCGGGCGAGGCGTCGATTTTCAGCACGCCATAATTTTTTCCAAGGCACCGCAGGCGGTGCACTTCCATGAGCGCCTGCGCGGGCGGCGGCAGTTTGCCGAAGCGGTCCACGAGTTCTTCCAGCAGCGCGTCAATTTCATGATTGTTTTCTGCGCAGGCGAGTTTTTTGTAAAACGACAGGCGCAGTTGCACATCGCCGCAATAATCGCTGGGCAGCAGCGCGGGGGTGTGCAAGTTGATTTCCACCGTGGCCTGCATGGGGGCGAGCAGGTCGGGTTCGCGCCCGTTTTTCAGCGCGCGCACGGCTTCGGCGAGCATGTCGCTATACAGTTGAAAACCGATTTCCATCATGTTGCCGCTTTGGTGCTCGCCCAGCACTTCGCCCGCGCCGCGTATTTCCAAATCGTGCATGGCGAGGTAAAAGCCGCTGCCCAGCTCCTGCATTTGCGCGATGGCTTCCAGCCGCTGGCCAGCGCGCTGCGGCAGGTCCTCGGAGTCGGGCACGAGCAGGTAGGCGTAGGCTTGATGGTGGCTGCGCCCCACGCGCCCGCGCAACTGGTGCAGTTGCGCGAGGCCAAACTTGTCCGCGCGGCTGATGATGATGGTGTTGGCGCTTGGCACGTCAATGCCGGTTTCAATAATCGTGGAGCAGAGCAGCAGGTTGAAACGCTGCGCGACAAAATCGCGCATGACGCGCTCGAGTTCGCGCTCCGGCATTTGTCCGTGCGCCACGGCAATGCGCGCTTCGGGCAGCAGCATTTGCAGCGCCTCGCGGCGGTTTTCTATGGTTTCCACTTCATTGTGCAGAAAATACACTTGCCCGCCGCGTCCGAGTTCGCGCAGCACCGCTTCACGTATGACGCCGGTATTTTCGCTGCGCACAAAGGTTTTAATCGCCAGGCGGCGCTGCGGCGCGGTGGCAATCACGCTCAATTCGCGCAAGCCTTCGAGCGCCATGCCGAGCGTGCGCGGAATGGGCGTGGCGGTGAGTGTGAGTACGTCCACTTCGGCGCGCATTTGTTTCATGCGCTCCTTGTGGCGCACGCCAAAGCGGTGTTCCTCGTCAATAATCAAAAGGCCAAGGTCTTTGAAATGCGTTTTGTCGTTGAGCAGTTTGTGTGTGCCCACGACAATATCAATGGCGCCGCTGGCAAGGCCGTCCAGCGCGGCTTTTGATTCCTTGGCGCTGCGAAAACGGCTCAATTCGGCAATGCGTATCGGCCAGTCGGCAAAACGCTCCAGCAGCGTGTGGTAGTGCTGCTCGGCCAGCAGCGTGGTGGGGGCGAGCAGCGCCACTTGCCGCCCGCCCGTGGCGGCGATGAAGGCGGCGCGCAGCGCCACTTCCGTTTTGCCAAAGCCCACGTCGCCGCACACCAACCTGTCCATGGGCTGCGGGGAAATCATGTCCTGCACCACGGCGGCGATGGCGGCGCGCTGGTCGGGCGTTTCCTCAAAGCCGAAGCCAGCGGCAAAACGCTCATATTCGGCGGCGTCAAGGCGGAAGGCGTGCCCCTGCCGCGCGGCGCGGCTGGCGTAGATGCCAAGCAGTTCGGCGGCGGTGTCGCGCACCTGCTGCGCGGCGCGGCGGCGCGCTTTTTCCCACTGCCCGCTGCCGAGGCGGTGCAGCGGAGCCTCGTCGCTCGCCACGCCGGTGTAGCGGCCAATCAGATGAAGCTGGCTCACAGGCACGTAGAGCATGGCTTGATTCGCGTATTCAAGCTGCAAAAACTCCTGCGGCTCGCCGCTGCCTACGTCCATGTTCAGCAGCCCACGGTAGCGGCCGATGCCGTAATTGGCGTGCACGACCGGGTCGCCCTCGCGCAGTTCGCTCAGGTCGCGCACCAGCGCATCCACATTGCTGGCCTGCTCCTGCCTGCGGCGGCGGCGCGTGCTGCCGCTGGTGGCGAACAGCTCGGTTTCGGTGATGAAGTCAATGCCCGCTTCAAACCAGGCAAAGCCCTGCGCCAGCGCGCCGCAGGCGATGCCGAATGCTTCGGTGCTTTGCTGAAACTCGGCGAGCGTGTCAAACGCGGGCGGATTCAGCCCGCTGGCGCGCAGAAAATCCAGCAGGCTTTCGCGCCGCCCCAGACTTTCCGCCACTATCAGCGCGCGTGCGCCCTCTCGCTGGCGTGTGTGCAGGTGTTCCTGCAGGCGCTGCAGCGGGTCGGTGGCGTTGCGCTGCGCGCGAATATCGGGCAGGGTTTGTGCAAAAGCGTCATATTCCGTATTCGCCGCGCCGCGCAGCGCGAGGCAGGGATAAGGTTTGGCGGCGAGATAAAAATCTTCGGCGCTCAAAAACAATGTGCGCGGCTCCAGCGCGGGGCGCTGCGGGTCGCCGCCCGCCATGTGCCAGCGTTCGCGCGCATCCTGCGTAAATCTGGCAAAAGCCCCGTCCACCTCGCCGTGCAGCACCAGCGTGAGCGCGCCGGAGGCATTTTCTGTTTCAGCGCCAAGATAATCAAAGACGCAGGCCGCCTCGTCAAAAAACAGCGGCAGGTAATACTCAATGCCCGCGCTTGCCACGCCATTGCCCATGTCCTTGTAAATGTGGCTGCGCGTGGGGTCACCTTCCAGCAACTCGCGCCAACGGTGGCGGAATTTGGCGCGCGCCTCCTCGTCCATGGGAAATTCGCGCCCGGGCAGCAGCCGCACTTCGGAGACGGTGTGCAGGCTGCGCTGCGTGTCGGGGTCAAAGGCGCGGATGGAATCAATCTCGTCATCAAACAAATCCACGCGGAAGGGCGTGTCGCTGCCCATCGGGAACAGGTCAATCAGCCCGCCGCGCACGGCGTATTCGCCGGGTCCCAGCACCTGCGAAACGTGCGCATACCCGGCCAGCGCAAGCTGCGCGCGCAGCGCCGCTTCGTCCAGCTTTTGCCCCTCTTTGAAATGAAAGGTGTAGGCCGCGAGGAAGGCAGGCGGCGCGAGGCGGTAAAGCGCCGTGGCCGCGCCCATGAGCACCACATCCGCCTGCCGCTGGCGGATGGTCCAGAGCGTGGCGAGGCGCTCGCTGATGAGGTCCTGATGCGGGCTGAAAGTGTCGTAGGGCAGCGTTTCCCAGTCCGGAAACAGCACGCAGCGCAGCGCCGGGGCGAAAAAGCGCATTTCTTCCTGCAGGCGGCGCGCATCGGCGGCATCGGCGCAGACGATGGCCATGAGCCGCCCGTCCGCCGCCTCGCGCTGCGCCAGCGTTGCCAGCAGCAGCGCATCGCTGGACGCGGGCGGGCGCGGCATCACATGGCGGCGCGCGGCTTTGAGGGCAGGAAGTTTCATGGGCGGCAGGCAGGAGAAAACGGCAAAAGCCCCCGGCCAGCAGGTGGGCGGGGGCGAACAGGCGGCATTGTAGGGCAGGGCGAACGGGAAATGCCTGCTGTGAACTGCATACTATGCAAAGATATGTACGGTTTCCGGCTTATGTTGCCAGCGATGAATAGATACCCTGTCAAATACAAGTTTTGTATGCTCGCCGCCCCATGA
>JAFRYL010000178.1 GCA_017437605.1 Ottowia sp.
GCACACTCACTGCGTCTGCTCTATCATTTGCCCGCGCAGCTCGCCCTCGGGGAAGCGCTGCGTGCGCAGCTCCACGTACCACTGCCCGGAGAGCAGATTCGCGCTCTGGCGCGGGCTGAGAATGGCGCGCCCCTCATACGGGCTGGCAAACGCGCGCCCGATGGACAGCGTCGGCGCCGCCACCTCGCCCTCCATGGCCGGGCTGTGGAACGCCGCCTCGCGCACCGGCCCGGACAGCCCCTCAAACCGGATACGAAAACGCAGCAGCCCCGTGGTGCGGTTGAACACCGCCACCAGCTCGCCCTTGGCCGCGCTGTTCGCCGGCGGCACCACATATTCCGGGCGCAGCACCGCTTTGAACGCTGCCAACTCCGGCTCCTGCACCTGCGGCGGCGCCGGCTCACTCGGCACCTGCGGCACTGGCGGCACAGGCTCGCTCGACGTCTGCGGCGGTGGCTGCATCACGGGCGGCGGCGTCGTACACGCTGCCAGCGCCGCCGCCAATGCACACACCAGCGCGCCGCGCCATAAAAACACGTCAATCTTGCGAGTATCCATCTGTCGCCCCTAACAAAAGCCGGCAGCCAAACACAATATCTCTTGGTATATGAACATGCAAGGCCGCACGCAGGCGACCCGGCGGCGCACGCGCGCCGCCTATTCAACCACGCGCAACTGCCCGCGAATCTCGCCCTGCGGGTACGCGCTCGTCTGCACATTCACGTACCACAGCCCCTGCAACAGCTCATTGGCGTGCTCCGCGTTCAGCGTCGCGCGTCCTTCATACGTCGGCCCGAAGGGCGCGGGCCAAACCATCACCGCCGGCGCCGTCTGCCCCGCGCCCGCCGGCCCGTGGAACTGCACGCCCGTGATGGTGCCTTCCAGCCCGCCCCACGTCGTCTTCCAGCGCAGCACGCTGGTTTCGCGGTTGAACATCATGTCAATGTGCCCGCTGCCGAGGCTGGGCGTCGGCGGCACCGCACTCGCCCCCGTCATGTCCGTCATCAACGCCACGCGCGCGTCGTATGCCGTCGCCTGCACCTCGGGCGACGCACTCACCGGCACACCCGCCACAGCATCCCCCGCAGCGTCCGCCGGCATCACCACTGGCGTGCTCACAGGCGTGCTCACTGGCTCGCTCACCGGAGTCCCCACCGGCGTGCCCTGCGGCTGCGCCACCTCTGCCGACTGCCCCGGCATACGCACCGCCGGCGGGTTGTAGCGCCCCTGATTCAAATCCACCGACGTACAAGCGCCAAGCAGCCCCAGCGCCGCCGCCAGCGGCACACCCAAGAAAACTTTTGTGAAACGCATGGTTGACCAATCTCCTGAAAAGCCCCGGGCGCCGCACGGCGCGGGGCGCGCGCCCAATCAGTGCAAATTGTAAGAAATTGCGCCGCGTCAAGGCACCTGCGAACGTTTCGCGGTGCCGACAAACACGCATACCAACGAAAAACGTAAACCATCTCCGGCAACATAAGCCGGCGACCACACCATACCCTCACAAAATAGGCAAAAAAACACCCGCAACACAGCCGCGTTGCGGGCGTTCCCCGTTCCCTTCCAAAACCGTTCAGGACACCTCTGCGCCAGCGCGCTCTGCCACCTTCACAGGTGAGCGCCTGGTCGCCGCCGTCTTCACCGACGCGCGCGACCCGCTGACACCCCTCGCCGCCTGCTCCAGCCGCGCGTGCTCTGCCAGCACCTTGCGCGCATAGCCGCCATCGCTGGCCAAATTCGCCGCGCCCACATACCACTTGAGCGCGCCCTCCACCGAACCCGTGCGGCGCATGCACTCGCGCAGCACCAGCACCCCCACACGCAGATTGGAGCGCGGGTCAAACGCCGCGTACTCCCCGCCGAAATGCGCATATTTATCCGAATGCACACTCGTCATCACCTGCATCAGGCCCTGCGCCCCCACACCGCTCTGCGCAAACGGATTGAAGTTTGATTCAATGGCAGCCACCGCCAGAATCAGCTTCGGGTCAATACCCTGCTCGCTGCCCAGCGCATACGCCTCCGCCACCAGCGCCGCCACCGGCTCCGGCGCCACGCGATATTTGCGGCTAATCCATTGCGTCAGGCGCAACTGCTCGCCCGTCAATTCTCTGGGATTCACCGCCGTCGCCCGCTCCACAGCCGTCAGCTCCGGCGTCACACCCAGCGCCGCCACCTTGCGCGCCGTCAGCCACTCCGTCAAACGCGCCTCACTCGCGTGGCGCAACTGCGGCACCGCCGCCAGCGTCAACACCGACGCCACCACACCCACGCCCACCAGCACCACGCCGCTGCGCGCAGCCGCGAAAACACCGCAAGCCACATCGCCAGCGAACGTCCGGCAGCCATCAGCCACAGCGTTCAGTCGTGTTGAAAAACTCATCTCAGTCTCCATGCGCCACGGGCGAGCCGGCAGCCTGCCAGCCAAACGCAGCGCCGGTGTCTCCTTAGCCAGTCGCTGCCGCCTCGGACGCTTGTTTCCAAATCAAGCCGCCGCCCCGACAACGCAGGGCAGACAGCGTCCGAATGGCAGGAATTCTAGGAAGGTTTTTTGCACTGCACAAGAGAAAAAAATCACAGCACTTTGCCGCACCCACCCATGAGCGCCGCCCTCGGCAAAAGCCGCCGCCCCTCCATATTTTGCTGCGGCGCAAAAAACCAACTGTTTACATAGGGATAGCGGCAACTCTTGAAGCTCGCCCGCATGTACAGGGAAAACAACAGCGCGCCATACCAGCCGCACTTACTTTTCATCGCCGGCTTTATAAGCCGGCAACCACACGATACCCAGCCAAAATCCCAACAGCCACCGCAAGGGCGTGGCGCCGTTCACGTCACCGGGCAGGCGCGAGCGCCTGCGCCCACCCATGAAAACCCTATCCTTGGCGCCAAACGCATTTAGCCGTCATACCTCGCCCCCAACAGGTCAATAAACGCCCTCGGCGACACGATGAACGGCTCGCACGGAAAGTGCCGCATGTTTCCCGTAACGAGGAACGAACCAGCCCTTCTTGTTTCCAGCGCAGCGGCATAAAACGGAACGTCTTTTTCGTCAGGCAAGGACACTGCAGAATCGTCCGGCTCGACCAGAACGCCAAACATCTCAACTGCTGCGAGCAAATGGTCGGTTTCCGCCCGACAAAACTTGAACTTCGGTCTGGCAAGAACATTCCTGTATTCGGCCACGATTGCGCTGCTGTAGACAGGCACAAGCTCCCCTGCCAGCATTTTTCTGACGACCAGCACTGTGGCTGCGTCGGCCTTGCTGGTAAGCAGCGACGACACAAAAACATTTGTGTCCATGACCGCAAGAATACTCATGCCGCCGCACCAGTGCCCGCTCTCGCTGCACGGATTTCCTCGTTGATTTCGTCAAGAGGCATGTCAGCCGTGCCATTCAAAGCGGCCTGGCTGCGTAGCGCGTCAAACGCGCGCAGCGCACGCTCACGGACAATTTCCCGTTCGCGGTTATCTGTCGCCCAAGGCGCAGCCAGCTCAAACGGCAGCCGCCCCTCATTGGCGACGCGCACGAGCAGCAGCCGCAGTGCCTCCGAAACGCTCAAGCCCATTGCTTCCAGCGCCGCGCCAGCGCGCTGCTTGATGTCCGTGCTGATGCGGGCGCGCACAAAGGTGGTGGCAGTCATGGTTTACTCCTTTTCTCTGGAGCACAGTGTGCCCCGATTGAGCTACAGCGCACGCTTTTGCGTGCACCATTTTTCGCACGACATGCTACCTGACGGGGCATCAACATGAGCGACATGCCCGCTGCCGCACAGCAGCGCCAGAAGAACGCGCCATGCGCGGCGCAAAAAACCAACTGTTTACATAGGGATAGCGGCAACTCTTGAAGCTCGCTCGCATGTACAGGGAAAACAACAGCGCGCCATACCAGCCGCACTTACTTTTCATCGCCGGCTTCATAAGCCGGCAGCCACACGATACCCCGTTAAAAACCGCACAACCATCGTAGGGGCGAATAATCATTCGCCCCTGCTACGCTACACAGCCCCAACACCCCACAACCCGCCCACGCCATGACACCAGAAGAACACCAGCAGCAGAAGAAAGCCGCGCGCGACTTCGTCGCCTACTGGCAAACCGCCGAGGGCAGCGAAGAGAAACAAAGCAGGGCATTCTGGACAGACCTGTATTCGAGCGTCTTCGGCGTCCCCCACCCCGAGCGCGGCGTGCTGGAGTTTGAGTACCGCGTCCAGGGGCGGCGCATTGACGTATTCCACGAAGACGTCGGCGTCCTCATAGAGCAAAAAAGCCGGGGCGTCAACCTTGACGAACCCGAGCGGCGCGGCAACGATAAAAACGGCGCGCCGCGCCTCGTCACCCCGTATGAGCAAGCCAAGTGGTATGCCGACAACCTCCCGAACTTCCAGCGCCCGCGCTGGCTCGTCCTCTGTAACTTTGACGAAATCCGCATTCACGACCTCAATGAGCTGAACCCGGCTGCCAAATACGAAACCCTGCACCTCGCAGAACTCCCCGACCAGCTTCACCGCCTCAGCTTCCTCACCCGCAAGGAAAACAGCCGCCTTGAGCGCGAAAAACAGCTTTCTGTTGCCGCCGGCGAACTCGTCGGGCGCCTCTATGACGCCATCGCCAGCAGCTACGAACAACTGCACGACAACCAGCACGAGCAGCGCAGCCTCAACATTCTGATGACGCGCATCGTCTTTCTGCTCTACGCCGAAGACGCTGACCTCCTGCACGAACACGGCGCCTTCACCGCCTACCTGCGCGACTACAAGGCCGGGCAAACCGCCGCCGCCCTGCGCGAACTCTTTGACGTACTCAAAACCCCCACCGAGCAGCGCGACCGCTACCTCAGCGACGCCTTGAAACGCTTCCCCTACTCCATCGGCGGCCTTTTTGAGCAACCCATCACCATTCCCCAATTCACAGAGCAGGCGCGCGCTATCCTCATGGAAGCCGCCCGCTTTGACTGGAAAGACATCAGCCCCACCATCTTCGGCGCCGTCTTTGAATCCACCCTCAACCCCGCCACCCGGCGCGCTGGCGGCATGCACTAC
>JAFRYL010000179.1 GCA_017437605.1 Ottowia sp.
ACCGTGCTTCCTGCATTCACCGCGCTGCCCGCCCATGCCGTCTACGGCAGTACGCCCCAAGGCGGCGAAGTGACATGCGACCATGCCAAGGTGACCGAGGGCATCGGCGCCACCATCTGCACCGCCGCGCCCAAGCCAGGTTACAGCTTCAAGGCGGACAGCATGACGGTGCAAAGCGGCACGGGCAAGCTCATCAACTGCCGCAAAAACACTTGCACCCTGACGGGCGTCACCAGCGAGGTGACCGTCACCGCCACCTTCACGCTGAACGAATACAGCGTGAGTGATGCCACGCCCACTGGCGCTGGCGGCACGATGGATTGCCCTACCACCAAGGTGACGTACTTCGACACCCCAACCTGCACGGCCAAGCCCGAGCGGGGTTACGTTTTTGACAAGGCAATGGACATTTCCCCCGCTGGCGCTGCCACAGTGACGTGCGACGACAGCGGCTGCACGCTCACCAACGTGGTGGACGATGTGAAGGTGACGGGGGTGTTCAAGAAAGAGGACTACAACATCGGCGACATCACCGACCGGGTAAAGGGTCGTGTGACCTGCGACCCCAACCCTGTGCCTTACGACGAGAACACATATTGCACCGCCACGCATGCCACGGGGCATGTGTTTGACGGGACGATGAACGTCACGGGCAAGGCAGCACTTGGCACATGCGACGCCAATGGCTGCTGGCTGACCAATGTGACGGGCGCCGCGACGGTGGAGGGACATTTCTCAAAAGAGGAGTACGCCATCACCGACGCCTCCGACCCGGCTCTGGGCAGCATCACTTGCACGCCCAACCCGGTGCCATACGGCGAAACCGTCACCTGCACCGCCACCCCTGCCCCCGGCTACGAATTGAGCGGCGTGTCGTCGTCGGGTGGCGTGAGCTGGACGTGCGACCCGGAGGCGTTGACATGCACCTCCTCGCCCATCACCAGCGCCCTGACCGTGCGCGCCACCTTCACCCAACCGCAGCCGCAACAGCCCCGCGTGATTTCGGATACGCCAACGATGGGTGAGCTGGGGCTGCTGCTTTCCGGCATCGCGCTGGCGGGCGCAGCGGCGCCTGCTATTCGTCGCCGCGAAAAACGGGGCAAAAAGTCTGATACCCGTCAATAATTGATTTGATTGCCGGCTTGATAAGCCGGCGACCAATCAATACCCACGAAAAAGGCAACACTCGGGTTGCCTTTTTTTCCCTCGCACGTTTGCCATTTACAGCAGGCTTGGGCGCAGTGCGGCGGCGCGGGTTTGTTCCAGAGTGGTCAGGCGGCGCATGAGCAGGCGCAGCAATACGCCGTAGGCAGGCAGAAAGAGCAGGCCGGAGATGACGAGTTTGCAGCCGTAGTCCACGGCGGCGATTTCCGGCCAGTGCGCGGCCATGAATGCGTCGCGGCTGGCGTAAAACGCGAAGGAGAAGAATATCAGCGTGTCGATTGCGTTTCCGACAATGGTGGAAGCGGCGGGCGCAGGCCACCATTGTTTCAATTGGCGCAGGCGGTTGAACACGAAAATGTCCAGCAGTTGCCCGGCGGCATAGGCGCTCAGGCTTGCCAGCGCGATGCGCGCGGCGACGCTGTCAAAAAGTGCGCCGCCGCTGGCGCTGCTGACAATGGACAGCAGGTAGGAAAAAAGCAGCCCGGGCAGCATGGCAAGGAAAATGATGCGCCGTGCGTGCGACGCGCCAAAAATGCGCACCGTCAAATCCGTGCTCAAAAAGGTGAATGGATAGCTCAACGCCGCCCAGGTGGTGGCAATGCCAAAGACGGTAAATGGATAGCGCACCAGCCAGTTGCTGGCGGTGATTATTAAAATGTGAAAGAGCGCGAGCCAGAAAAGGGCGCGGCGCTGCTGCGCGGGGGTAAATGTGAACATAGCCGGATTATTTTTGCTTCAATAAAACTCATCCCCTCGCCCTCGCGTGCCGCGAAGCGGCTCGGCAGAGGGAGAGGGTAGGGTGAGGGTGCGCCGCGTTGCGTCAGCAGCGCGGCGGCTGTGTTTTGCAAAGGTTTGCTGTTTTCAGTTTCGCTAAAACCAGTGTTTTGAAGCGCAAACGCCATGCCACTGCGCGGCATGGCGCCCCCTCACCCCTGCCCCTCTCCCCCTGTCCGCGCTGCGCGCGGCGGGGGCGAGGGGAAGTGTACGGCGGCGCAGCTTCACTCCTGCGGCGCACTTTGCGCGGCGTCCCACGCCTGGCGCAGGGCGCCCAGCAGGGGCTGCAGGTCGCCGTCCATGATTTGCGGCAGGGCGTGCAGGGTGAGTTTGATGCGGTGGTCGGTGACGCGCCCTTGCGGGAAGTTGTAGGTGCGTATGCGGTCGCTGCGGTCGCCCGTGCCGATGAGGGCGCGGCGCGTGGCGGCTTCTTCGGCGGCGCGCTTGTCGCTTTCCTGCTCCTGCAGCCGCGCCTGCAGCACGCGCAGCGCCTGCGCCTTGTTGCTGTGCTGGCTGCGGCTGTCCTGGCATTCGGCGACGATGCCGGTGGGCAGATGCACGACGCGCACGGCGGAATCAGTCTTTTGAATGTGCTGCCCGCCGGCGCCGCTGGCGCGGAAGGTGTCGATGCGCACCTCGCTCATGTCGAGCGTGATGGGCTGCGCCTCGTCCGGTTCGGGCATGACGGCAACGGTGGCGGCGCTGGTGTGAATGCGCCCCTGCGCTTCGGTGACGGGCACGCGCTGCACGCGGTGCCCACCCGATTCAAAGCGCAGCACGCCATACGCGCCGTCGGCGGCGATGCGCAGCACCGCCTCCTTGTAGCCGCCAAGCGGCGCGGGCGCTTCGCTCAAAAGCTGCACCGGCCAGCCGCGCGCGCTGGCGTAGCGCGTGTACATGCGCAGCAGGTCGCCAGCAAAAAGCGCGGATTCGTCGCCGCCGGTGCCGGCGCGCACTTCCAGCAGGGCGTAGCGCGCGTCATCCGGGTCTTGCGGGCGCAGCAGGCGCTCAAGTTCGGCTTCCACCGCCTCCATTTCAGCTTGCGCGGCGCTGATTTCCTCGCGCGCGAGCGGCGCCATTTCCGCGTCGTCCAGCATGGCGCGCGCGGCCTCAATGTCCGCCGCGCGCTGCTGGTGGCGCTGCCACGCCTCCACCGTGGGCGCAAGCTGGCTGCGCTCGCGCGCAAGGGCGGTCGCCTGCTGCGGGTCAGCGGCCACGTCGCCTTGCGCGAGCAAAAAATCAAGTTCGGCAAGCCGCGCCGCCTGGCGCTCAAGCTCGCTCTTCATGGATGAGTGCATGGCGCGCGATTGTCAGGCAAACGGTGGGGCAGGCGCGGGAGGTGTTGTTGCGCTGCGTGCGTGCCAGCGCATAGGTCAAGGAGAAGGCGAGCGAGCCGCCTATGGCATAAAACAGGTTTGGAACAGCAAGGAACAGGGCGATGAGGTACATCGTAGTGATTGAACCGGGCAGCGAAACAACGGCATGGGGCGTCGTCGTGCCGGACTTGCCGGGATGCTTTTCTGCGGGCGACACGCTGGACGAGGCAATGGAGAACGCAAAAGAAGCCATTTACCTCTGGGTGGAAACCACGCTGGAAGCGGGCAAAAAAATCCCGAAGCAGCAGCCAATGGAACGCTGGCAGAAGGAGCCTGACTTTGCCGGCTGGATTTGGGCTGTTGTTGATGCACCCGTGGAAAAACTCATGGGGCCAGCGGAAAAAGTCAACGTCACCCTGCCGCGCCTGCTGCTGCACAAAATTGACGAGCACGTCCACAAACACGGCGGTACGCGCAGCGGCTTTCTGGCAGAAACAGCGGCGCGCGCTTTGGGAGCGGCGTGAAGGCTCCAATTTCTCGAACAGAGGCATAAAAAACCGCCCGAGGCAGGGCGGTTTTTTGTTGGCGTGTTCCGTTACATCATGGCAGCATTCGGCATGACAATGTCATGCGAATGCAGGTTGGCTGCAAGCGCTGCTGCGTCGCATCTTGTCTGTTTCTGCGGCAATGATTTTTCTTGCCTCGCTGATGCAGATGGTTTTCGCCTTGTCTGCGGCAGCGCCGCCAGTGTGGACGAACTTGAAATGCTTGAATCTTGGCAGAGCCAAATGGTGGTCGCCCTTGCCCTGCGTCTCCAGGTAGCGTTTTCCAATGGTTGATTGCGAAGCCATATAAACTTCGTTCAACGAGTCAATGCCGATAGCCCAATACATTGAGACTTGAGCGGTGGTTTTGAATGGGCATTCTTGCCCCATTTCACGCACAATATATTCAGACACAATTTTTGCGCTGCCGTGTTTGGGAAAAGTCATCATGGCGGTCTCCGAAGAAATGAGGTTCAAAGTGCTTGTGTACTATTTTCCACGTATATACATTACGAAGGGCGCGGATTGACAACCCATCCCGCAGCATGTCCAACCCGGAAAAGTAGGGCGCCTGGGGACTGCGGGCGGCTGCATAGCCACGAACAAAGCCTAGGGCACTTTGGAAAAACCAAGGCATAAGAAAGGAGGAACCCTTCAACCAGGCTCTTCTTGTTCTACTGGATGGCGCGGCAGGTGTTGCCCGCCATCCATGAAAATTTTTGCTGTTTGAGCTGCCGTTTGCGCTCGGCGTCGGCATCTTCTGGCGTGAAGAAGGCGCACATTTCCGTAAGCGCCCGCTGCACATTGAGGGCATTTGCGGCGCGGCGTGCGGCGGCTTCTTCATCCCACACGTCTGAATCGCTGACGCATGGCTCATTGCCCTGTTTGTCCCACATGCCGACTTTCCAGCCCGCTTTGGTTTTGACAGGGTGGTAGGGCAGGCGCAGCGTGTTGTTGACGCACATGCGGGTGCGGTTCACAACATGCGCCACGGGCAGCTTCCAGACCGTGCCGTATTCCACCACGAACACGGGCATGCAGTCTTCAATCCGGTCGGCGGGGAAAGTCGTCCCGCCCAGTGTGATGTCCAGTGCAGTGTTCAATGCGGTGTTCATCGTCAGTTCCTTTCTTGCGGCTTCGTGTGGAAAGTGAGGAAGCTGCGCCGCAGCGTTGCAGGCGCGGCTTCCGGTGACAGGGCTACTTCTTGCGGCGTGTGCTTTTCGCACCCTTTGCGCTTTTCTCCTTCTCCGCGCTCTCGGCGAGGATTTTTTCAACTTCCTCATCAAGCATTCTCTTGGCTTCGTCGGCGCGCACGCCGCCGGTTTCCATGAACTTGAAATGCTCAAACACCGGCACATCAATGTCAGGGTCGCCCTTGCCTTTTGTCCTCCAGTAGTGTTGTCCAATAGTGCTTTGCGATGCCATATAGACTTCACCATCGGCAGCAATGCCGAGCGCCCAGTATTTAATGAGCGCAGGCGGGTTCTTGAACGGGCAGCGTTCGCCCAAGCTGCGGATGATGAACTCAGCCAAGGCTTTGGCGCGCCCTCTGCGCGTTCCTGCAGGAGAGGCGGAGTCGCCGGGGAGGTCAAAACAAATTTTTTTCATGGCGCGTAACAGTTAAAAAGGTATTCAACGAGCATTCCACTCCGTACATTCAATGGTGTCGTCATCAGTGAAGTTTTTGCGATCTCCCATGGTCAGCAGTATTTTGCTTCCATTGCCCAATTCAAAGAGAATTGCAAAATCATCTAAAGCCAAGGTGTCAATTTCTGAAAGAACAGAGATGTCGTCAAAAAGAGAAAGATAAATATCTTTCAGGGGTAGTTTAAAATCTGGGTGTTCAAAGATGCGCCCTCCTTCCATAAGGTAATCGTCGCATGCTTTGAATTCGTCCCACAAATCTCTGATGTCATCATCAGTGAAATTTTTTACGGCACGCCGCAAACGGATGTCCAAGACTTTGAGAAAAAGTTTGAAGGCTTCGTGACTGCGTTCTTTTCCCCAGTCTTCCTCGAACTGTTGCTTGAATTCATCAAAATTATCGGTGTGACCAAAAAGCACAGTAGCTTTCATTTTGTGTTCTCCATTGGGTTGGGTTGAAGGTTGGCGCCTGCGGTTCAGTGCAGGCGACGGGATGAACTCTACCAGCGTTTTCCGCTGAGTCAAGCCCCCGCAGTGTGAATTGCGGCATATGACGGCATATTACGGTGTATTCCGTTGTTTGTGGTGCATATTCCTTTCCATATTTTTTGTTATTCTGTTTATTGCATCCATTACAAAGACAATTTGAAGCGTATTTCGGAAGTGCTTCAGAGCTTATTTCGTTGCTATTCCGATGCTCTTTCGTTCTGTCTTCGTGTACGAAATCCATAGCGCCCGTGCCACTGTATACGCATCATCCGGCAAGATGCGGGGCGCGATGCTGTCGCCAGGAAGTGTGGCATGAAAAAGCCGCCCCACAGGGCGGCTATGGCTTTGCATGAACCTCACAGTTCAAGCTCGGCGTGCGAGCCAAGGCGCACGAGGCGCAGTGTGTCGGTGCCCTGTTTCATGTAGAGCAGCACGAGGTCAGGCTTGATGTGGCAGTCGCGGTGGTCTTTCCAGTTGCCGGTCAGGGCGTGGTCGCGGTAATGCGGGGGCAGAACCGCGTCGGCGGCGAGGAGGGCGAGCGCGGCGCCGAGGTCGGCGTCAAGTGTGGCGGTGTGCCGGCCTTTCTTTTCGCGTTTGAAGTCACGGCGGAATTGCCGCGTGTATTCAATCTCCCGCATTCAGGTCGTCCATGAGCGCCTGCACGCTGGCAAAGCGGGGCAGGGTGCCGTGCCGCGCTTCCTGCATGGCGGCGATGGTGGTGGCGCCCGGGGTGAATGGCTCAAAGGGCAGCTTTTTGTCGTTGGCAATGCGCGTGAGCAGCAGGCGCACGGCGTCGGTGACGGTCAGCCCCATGTTGGCGAGTACTGCGGAGGCGCGTGCTTGCGCCTCGGCAGGAATGTCGTGGACAAGAAGGTCGGTGCTGGCAAGGGTGTTCATGGCGGCGCTCCGGTGTAGCTGGGCGCCGCATTGTGCATGGGCGGGGCGTTGTGTGCAATGACGCGGGGGTGCTTGGGGCGCGATACATCGCATTTTTATGTGATATTTGCAGTGGTATTGCTTCATTGCCGGCTTGATAAGCCGGCAATGAAGCATTATTCCAATGGGTATTTTTATGCCAGCACGCGGTGTGTGAGCGCGGGCAGGCGCTCGCGGCAGTCGGCGAGGTGGGCGGCGTCAAGTTCGGCGAGGGCGATGCCGGGTTCTTCGCCCAGTTCGGCAAGCACTTGCCCCCAGGGGTCAATGACCATGCTGTGCCCCCAGGTGCGGCGGCCGTTTTCGTGTTCGCCGCCTTGTCCGGGGGCAACGAGGGCGCAGAGGTTTTCTACGGCGCGGGCAGTGAGCAGCGTTTTCCAGTGCGCGCTGCCGGTGACGTGGGTGAAGGCGCTGGGCACGAGCAGCAGGTCGGCGCCCTGCGCGGAAAGGGTGCGGTACAGCTCGGGAAAGCGCAGGTCGTAGCAGATGGACTGCCCCACGCGCCATGTGTGCCCGTCGCGCGAGGGCAAGTCAAAGAGCGCGGGGCGGCTGCCGGGGAGGGTGGTGGCGGTTTCGTCGTAGCGGAAGGTGCCGTGGCTGAATCTGAACAGGTGCATCTTGTCGTAGCGCGCCACCGGCTGCCCCTGCGGGTTGTAGGCGAGCAGGGCGTTGTGCGCGCGCTGCGGCTGCGGCGGCGTGCTTGAAAGCGGCAGGCAGCCGGCGAGCCAGATGCCGAGTTCGCGCGCCGTTTGCGCCATCCACTGCTGCGCGAGGCCGCTGCCGTCTGGCGGCTCTTGCGCGACGGGTTTGCTGCGGTCGCTGCGCGCCATGAGGGAGAAGTATTCGGGCAGCACGGCGAGTTCGGCGCCCCCGGCAGCGGCTTGCTCCAGCAGGGCGCGGGCGGCGTGCAGGTTGTCCTCGGTGCGCGTGCCGGAGCGCATCTGGACGGCGGCGACTTTCATGGCGTGTTTCCTTGGCGTTCGGCGGGGGCGGTGGGAATGGGGGTGACGCGCGGCTCTTTCCAAGTGCCCTCAATGGCAAATTGGCGCGTGGTGGCGTGTGCCAGCGGTTTTTGCAGCACGAGTTGCGCGAGGAAGGCGCTGAGGCCGAGGACGGGGTTGATGGCGGTGGCGGCGAGTGCGGCGGCGCCGGCGTCAATGTTGGGGACGATGAGCACGCGCAGGTCTTGCGTCTCGTGTACGAGGTTGGCGCTGCCCTCCATCGCCACGAGTGCCTGCGGGCCGCTCATGCGCAGGTTGCGCGTGATGGCGCTGCCGGCGACCAGGTTTACGTCACCCGTGATGCTGTCAAAGGCGAAGCCGGTGCTGAAGATGTCGCGGAAGTCCAGCGTCAGGCGGCGCGGCAGCGACTGCAGGCTGAGCACGCCGAGCAGCTTGGCGATGCCGGGGTCGGCCTTGAGGAATTGCCCTTTGCCCAAATCCAGTTTCAGTTGCCCGCCGAGGGTTGGCCAGTGCGGCTGCCACGGCGCGCCGTCCCAGTGCAGTTCGCCGCTGATGTTGCCGCTGCTGCGCGCGATGACGCCGGGCATGGCAAAGCGGGTGAGCAGTGCGCCGCCGTCGCGCACGTCCAGCGCCCGTTTCAGGCGTGCGCCTTGCCCGCGCGCGGCGCTCCACTGGCCGCTGGCGGCGAGGGTGGCTTCGGGCGTGTGCAGTTCCAGCGTGTTGATGCGCCAGTGCTGCCCCTCGTGCCCCGCGTTGAGGGCAAGGCGCCCCAGAGCGCGGCTGTTCAGGCGCAAGTCCTGCACCTGCACGTCCAGCGCAGGCAGGCGGCGGTGTTCGTCGCCGGTGGCGGCGTTTTCCTGCTGCGTTTGTTTTTCCTTGGGTGTATCCAGATGCAGGTGCTGCAGGCGCGCGGTGACGCGCCCTGTGCCTTGTGTGTTGTAGCTGATGGCGCCCGCAAGCTCTTTGGCGCGGGCATCAGCGCGCCACAGGGCGCCGCTGCGCGTGGCGGAGAGTCGCACGTCATGCAGCGTGTGGCTGCCGGCGCGCACTTCGCCGGCGTGCAGCGTGAGGGCGCCCGGCATGAAGTCGTTGTTGGCGCTGCTGCTGCTTTTGCCCTCATTGCCTGCGGCCAGCGGCGCGAGCAGCTCGCTCCACTCGGCCACGTCAAGCTGTTCAAGCTCCGCATCAATGTGCAGCCCTTGGGCGTGTTTGGCGGACTGGCGCTGCAGCGCGCCGCCCAGCGCCAGCGTGCCGTGCGCCGCGCCCTTGGAGGGGAAATCGGCGCGCAGCGCCAACTGGATGCCAAGCTGCGTATCAAGCTGGGTGCCGCCCTTGTCGTCCGGCTGCCAGTCAAAGCGCAGCGGCCAGGACTCATCGGCGTTTTTGGCGAACGGCGTGGGGGCGTTCAGCGCCAGCCCGCGTGTGTCGCTTTCCAGATGAATGGCGGGGAAGGAGCCACCCGGAAAGCCAAGGGCAAGCTGATAGTTCATGCTGCCGCTGGCGTTGTTCGCCAGCGCCGCCAGCGACCCCCAAGCGCCCTGCATCTGCGCGATGCCCTCGGCGCTGGCGTTGCCCGTGACCTTGACCTGCACGCCCTTGCCGTTCTTGCCGCCCATGCCGCCGCTGGCGCGCGCGGAGCCGCCGAGTGCCTGCGCGCGCACGTTTTCAAGGGCAAAGCCGGTTTCAGAAAAGCGCACGCGTCCCTGCGCCTTGGTGAGTGGCGGGGCGGCGTCCGCCAGCCGCAGCGTGTTGCCCTGCAAATCCACGCTGCCGCGCACGAGGGTTTTTTGGGGCTGTTTGATGGGAATGTCCAGCTCCAGATTGAGGGCGGCATTGCCTTCCGCCTTGAAACTGTCCATGGCGTGCGAAGTGAGCGCCGCCGCAGGTGAAGCGCGCACAATGCCCAGCGCCGCCGCCAGCGCGCCACTGCCCGCTGCGCGCACCTGCACCACGGGGGCGGTGAAGTCGGCAATGTCGGTCTGAATGTTGGTGAAGCGCCAGTTCTTGTGCCCCTGCACCTCGGCGCTGGCGTCTGTGACGCGCATGCCGGCGTGCTCAAAGGTGAGCGTGCCCTGCAGCCCCTGCAGCGCCGGCCAGCGCGCTTGCCCCTTGGGTTGCAGGAAGGCGGGGACGTAGTCCATCACCACGCCCTGCACCGGGCCGGTGAAGAGGAATTCGGTGCCTTCGGGCGGGTTGGGTTTACCGAGGCGCCGCGCGTCGCCCTTGATGCGCACGGTGTAGTCGTGTGCTTCGCCTGCGCGGATGGCCTCCTGCACGTAGCGGCGCGCTGGCTCGGCAATGGCGAGCGGCAGGTAGCGATACACGCGCGCGCCGTTGGCGCGGGCAAACTGTCCTTCTAGTGTGAGCACGCCGGGCCAGGGGGACGGGTTTTCGTTTGCCTCAAAGGTGCGCCAGCCGCCGGCAAAGCGCCCGGTGGCGTCGGCGTTTTTGAGTGTGAGTTCGGGCACTTCAACGGAAAGGTGCAGCGGTTTGTCTGCACTGCCGCCCTGCATGTTCCAGCGCAGCTTGGCGTTCAATTCGTCCAGCGGAATGCGCGGCTCCTCAAACACGCCGGGAAATTCCAGCGCGCCGTCGGCGATGGCGAGCTGCGCCTGCCCGCCTTCGTGTGTGGCTTCAAGCTGCACATCGGCGCCTGAAATGCCTGGTATACCTGTCTTGCCGGCTTGTTGAGCCGGCTGCGATGCAATTGCAATGTGAGTAAGCTGCGCTTTGGCGTTCCAGTGGCCGCCGGGAGTGTCGCCAGAGTGCTGCCAGTCCAGATGCCCCTCTTGCAAGCGGCCTTGCACATTCAGCGCCGCCAGCGTGTCCCGCGCCTTTTCCGGCAGCGGCAGATGCGCGGCCACGTCTGCCAGTGCGCCAAGTTCAAGCTGCGCGGCGTTGAGCTGTGCGGCGCGCAAACCGCCGTCATCGCGGCGCCAGTGCAGGCGCAGTTCGCCATTGTCCAAACGGGTTGCATCGCCCAGATGCAGGCGCTGCACGGCGAGGGTGTGCCCACCGTCCTCGCGCAGCCACTGCACGCGCGCCGCCAGTTGCGGCAGCAGCAGCGGTTCCAGCGACTCGCCCAAGGTGGCGTCGACATCGCGCAGTGCGGCGTCCAGCGTGGCTTCTGCCGGTGCGCCGTCGTGCAGCCGCGCCCAGAGGCGCAGCGCACCGTGCCCGGAGCGCCACTGCCAGCCGTCGGGCAGCGTGAAGCTGCGCGCAAGATGTGCGCCGTCCAGCCGCTCTATAGACAAATAGAGCGGGCCGCTCCACTCTTGCCAGCGTCCGGCGTGGCGCGAGAGCGCCGGACTGCGCAGTTGCGCCTGCAGCGTGAGCGCGCCGCCAAGGGTGGCGTTTTCGGGCGCGGCGTCCAGTTGCAAGTCGTGGTGCCCGAGGGCGTTGTTGTGCAGCACAAGCTGCGGCATGTGCAGCGTCAGAGTTTCGGCGTGCTGTTCGTCGGTGTAGTGCAGCGTGGCGTGCTGCATCACCCATTCAGGTTGGGAAAACACCCAGTCCAGCGCAGCGTTGCTGCCGCTGCCTTTGGCTTTTGGGGCGCCGCCGCCAGCAGAAATGTCCATGCCCGTCAGCAGCAGGCGGCCATCGGCGGTGCGGCGCAGTGCCAGCTCTGGCTTTTCAATGACAAGCTGCACCGTGCGCGCGCGCAGCAGCGAGGGCAGCGAGAGCACAGCAGCAGCGTGCGGAATGTGGAGCGCGCACGCGCTCTCATCGCCCGCATCGGGCAGGCACACATCGCGCGCCGACACGGTGACGCCCAGCCACTGCGAATGCGCTTCCAGTGCGCCGATACGCAGCGGTACGCCCAGCGCCTGCGCCGCGCGCTGCTCCACCCAAGGGCGCGCGTCGTCAACGCGCGGCACAATGAACAGGTGCAGCGCGGCCAGCAGCGCCAGCAGCACAGCGCAGACGGCGGCGGTGGCAAACACCAGCCGGCGCATCAGGACAGCAGCAGTGCGAATGGACATAGCAAGGCAGCAGCGAAACGCAAAAAATGAACAGTGTAGATGGGTGCAAAGGCGGCGCGGTTCCCGGCACAGCGGGTGCGGCGGCGCATTCGCGTCTGGTGCAGCGGCTGCGCCGCCGTTATGCCGCTGAACTGACGCTGCTGCCCGCTGGCGCGCCAGACGCGGCAGCAATGGAAACCGCGCTGGCGGCGCTGCAAGGGCGCGGGCTGGAACTGGGTGCGGCGCTGCGCGTGCTGCGCCAGCTTGTGGTGGAACGGCTGGTGGTGCTGGATTGCGAGCAGGGCGCGCCGCTCGCAGTGGTCACGGGCGCGATGACTCAACTGGCGACGCTGGCGCTGCGCCATGCCCTTGACCTTGCCTTGGGTGAATTGCGCGCGCGTTGCGGCGCGCCGCTTGGCGAAGACGGGCAGGAGGCCACGCTCCTGTGCGTGGGCATGGGCAAGCTGGGCGCGGGCGAATTGAATGTGTCCAGCGACATTGATTTGATTTATGTCTACGACACGGACGGCGAAAGCAGCGGGCGCGCCGATGGGCGCGGGCGCATTTCGGTGCAGGAATACTTTGCGCGCGCCGTGCGGCGCATCACGGCGCTGCTGGCGGAGGTGACGGAGCACGGCTTCGTGTTCCGCGTGGATTTGGCGCTGCGTCCCAACGGCAGCGCCGGCGCGCCCGCCATTTCGCTTGATGCGCTGGAGGAATACCTGCTCGTGCAGGGGCGCGAGTGGGAGCGTTTCGCCTGGCTCAAGTCGCGCGTGATTGCGCCGCAGGCGGCGCTGGAAAACGGTTCGGCGCAGGCGCTGCGTGCCGTGGCACGCCCCTTCGTCTACCGGCGCTATCTGGACTACAACGTGTTTGAGGCGCTGCGCGCGCTGCACCGCCGCATCATTGCGCACGCTGCGCTCGTCATACGCGAGGGCGGCGTGGACAACCTGAAACTGGGGCGCGGCGGCATACGCGAGCTTGAATTCACGGTGCAACTGCTGCAGGTGGTGCGCGGTGGGCAGTTTCCCGAACTGCGCTGCCGTGCCACGCTGGACGCGCTGCCGCGCCTAGCGCAGGCGGGGTTGATGCCGGCGGAAACCGCTGCGCGGCTGGCTGACGCTTACACCTTTTTGCGCCGCGTCGAGCACCGCGTGCAATATCTGGACGACCAGCAGACGCACACCCTGCCCACGGACGCGGCTGACCTGGAGTGGCTCGCCGCCACGATGGGCTGCGGCAGCACGGCGGCATTCCTTGAAGAACTGCGGGCGCACCGCGCTTGTGTGAGCGCCGAGTTTGAGCGCCTGCTGGATGCTGGCGACGGCGGCACTGCCGTGCCCGCCAGCGGTGCAGGCGCGGGCGATTGGGACGACATGCTGGCCGCCCTGCCACCTGCAGTGCGCCAGCGGCTTGAAGGCTGGCAAGACAACCCGCGCTTTGCCGCGCTGCGCGATGCGGGGCGCGAGCGCCTGCGGCAACTGCTGCAAAGCGTTGCCACCATGCTGGCGGACGGGCAGTGCAGCGAAGAAGCGGCGCTGCGCCTCACGGACTGGCTGGAGCCGCTGCTGCGCCGCGAGAGCTACATCGCTCTATTAATAGAGCGCCCGGCGGTGCTTGCGCGCCTGCTGCGCGTGCTGGGCGCGGCGCGCTGGCCGGCGCGCTACCTGATGCGGCATCCGGGTGTGATAGACGAACTCGCCAGCGCCGCGTGGCTGGACGAGCGCTTTGCCCCCGCGCGCTTTGAGCGCGCGCTGGAGGAGCGCCGCGCCGCGCTTGCCGCCAGCGACGAAGACGACGAAGAAAACCTACTCAACCTGCTGCGCCGCGCGCACCATGCCGAAGTGTTCCGCACGCTGGTGCGCGACATCGAGGGGCGCATCAGCGTGGAGCAGGTGGCCGACGACCTTTCGGCGCTGGCGGACTGCATCCTGCGCCTTGTGGCGCGCTGGAGTTGGGGCACGCTGCGCCGCCGTCACCGCGATGAGCCGTGCCTTGGCCTCATCGCCTACGGCAAGCTGGGCGGCAAAGAGCTGGGCTACGGCAGCGACCTGGACCTGGTCTTCGTCTTTGACGACGACAGCGAAGAAGCCCCCGCCGTCTACGGCGCCTATGTGCGCCGCATCATTGGCTGGCTCACTATTAATACAGGCGAGGGCACGCTGTTTGAAATAGACACCGCGCTGCGCCCCAATGGAAACAGCGGCCTGCTCGTCAGCCACTTTGCCGCCTACGCCGACTACCAGCAAAACCGGGGCAGCAACACTGCCTGGACCTGGGAGCATCAGGCCATGACGCGCGCGCGCATGGTGCCTTTTGAAGCGCCCGAAACCTCCGACCCCGTCGAACCGCCCCCCGCCCCCGGCACGCTGCACGCGCGCTTTGCCGCCGTGCGCGAAGCGGTGCTTTGTGCCCCGCGCGATGCTGCAGCGCTGCGCAGCGAAATTCTCGCCATGCGGGACAAGCTGCGGGCTGCACACCCTGTCAAAACCGGGCAATTCGATGTCAAACACAGCGCTGGCGGCATGGTGGATACAGAATTTGTCACCCAATACCTCGTGCTCGCGCACAGCGGGGCGCATCCAGAGCTGCGCCCCAACCTTGGCAACATTGCCCTGCTGCAGCGTGCCGAGGCGCTCGGCCTGTTGCCAAAAAATGTCGGCCAAGAAGCCGCCGCCGCCTACCGCCACCTGCGCCGCCTGCAACACCATGCGCGCCTGAACGAACAGGGCATGCAAGTGCCGCTGGCGCAGGTGCAGCGGGATGCAGAAGCGGTGCAGCAGCTGTGGGGGGTGGTGTTTGGTGGGTATTGATTGTTTGCCGGCAAGATAAGCCGGCAATGTAATGCAAGAACAATGGGTATAGTGGAGGCAAGCCTTGTGCCCGCGCGTTTTCTGGTTGTGTATGGGCACGGGCGACCACAAGGGTCGCCCCTACAAGCGGCGCCCCCCGTGCGCCAGTCTTTGTCAATGTGCGGCGTGAGAAAGCACACAGGCAGGGCGCGGGCGGGCGGGGCTGGCACAGGCGGTGCAGATAAGATAAGCGTGCGGCGGGCAGTTCGGCCGGCCAGCAAGTTTCTCAACTCCCCTCTCTCAAAGGAGAAAATCATGAAAAAAGGTTTTACCCTGATCGAATTGATGATCGTTGTGGCCATCATCGGTATTCTGGCCGCCATCGCGCTGCCGGCGTATCAGGACTACACCATCCGCTCCCAGGCTTCTGAAGGTCTGACGCTGATGAGCGGTGCCAAGACCGCCGTTGCCGAAACCTTCATCAACACCGGCTCCGTTCCCACCGACCGCACCGCCGCCGGCATGAGCGCCAATGCCGCCGACACGCAAGGCCAGTTCGTGACGCAGGTTGCCGTTTCCAACGGCGAAATCACCGCCACCTATGGCAACAATGCCAACCAGAAGATTCACAACCAGACCCTGGTGCTGACGCCCTATGAACAGACCGACGGCTCCGTGGCGTGGCAGTGCAGCAGCGCCAGCAACGGCAAGGCTCCCCAGGGCTCCGCTCTGTCTGGTCCGACCACCGGCTCCCTGCTTGTGCAGTATGCTCCCGCGCAGTGCCGTCCGTAATGTGAACGCACTGGTGTGACACGAAAGCCCCGCTCCTGCGGGGCTTTTTTTGTTGGCGTCGTTTGAGCCGCGTGGGGCAGGGCAGTCCGTTGAAGCAGGTGGCGCATGAACGAAAGTCGAGTGCCCATAGCTGCCAACGGGCAGGTTTTGTCAGGCCATGCACACGGGTGTGATGAATCGCACATTCCATGCTGATGCAGGCGTGGCTGGCACATGCCATGCAGAAGGTATGGGTGGATTAGGCCGTCACATTGACGTGTGCAGTGTGACCTCAGGAGAACACCATGAAGACAGAACAGACGATTGCTCAGCGCGGCTTCACGCTCATTGAGCTGATGATTGTGGTGGCCATCATCGGCATTCTGGCGGCGATTGCGCTGCCGGCGTATCAGGACTACACCATCCGCTCGCAGGCATCCGAGGGGCTGTTTATGATGGCGGGCGCCAAGACGGCGATAAGCGAAACCTACCTGAATACCGGCTCGGCACCAGCCAACCGCACCGACGCCGGCATGAGCGCCAATCCCACTGACTCGCAGGGTCAGTTTGTGTCCCAGGTGCAGATTACCAACGGCGAAATCATTGCCACCTATGGCAACAATGCCAATGCCAAGATTCTCAACAAGACGCTGGTGTTGACGCCCTACACCACGACCGATGAATCCATCATGTGGCAGTGCAACAGCGCCGCGATGGGCAAGGCGCCCAGTGGCTCGGCCATCGGCGGGCCGACCGCTGGCACGCTGCCCGCGCAGTATGCGCCGGCGCAGTGCCGGCCATAGGCGCAGCGCAAAAACGAGGCTCACTACTTGGACGGGCGGTGCTTTATGCACCGCCCGCTTTGTTTTTGACGGGTGCTTTGTTTACGCCCGCTCGCCCACGAACTGGTTGCTGCGCTTTTCGTGGCCGATGGTGCCTGCCGGTCCGTGGCCGGGGATGAAGGTGGTGTCTTCCGGCAGGGGCCAGAGGTGGCGTTTGATGCTGGCTTCCAGTTCTGGCCAGGAGCCGCCGGGGAAGTCGGTGCGGCCGACGCTGCCGGCAAAGAGCAGGTCGCCGACGAAGACGAGTTTTTCCGCCTGCGCGTGGAAGATGACGTGTCCCGGTGTGTGGCCGGGGGTGTGATGCACGCGGACGCTGCTTTTGCCGAGGGTGAGGGTGTCGCCTTCTTTGAGCCAGCGCGCGGGGGTGAAGGGCAGGGGGTCTTCTTCAAAGTTGAAGAATGCTGCTTGTTTGGCGAGGCCGTCGAGCCAGTATTTGTCGGCTTCGTGCGGGCCGATGATGGGGATGCCTAGTTTCCCCGCCAGCGCGCCGGCGCCGCCGACGTGGTCAATGTGGGCGTGGGTGAGCCAGAGTTGGGTGAGGCGTAGCCCAAGTTTTTTGGCTGTTTCCTCAATGCGCGCGGCTTCGCCGCCGGGGTCGATGGCGGTGGCTTCCTTGGTTTCGTCGCACCAGACGATGGAGCAGTTCTGTTCAAAGGCAGTGACGGGAATGGTGTGGTAGCGGAGCATGGTGTGGGTGAAGGTTTGTTGCTGACAAAAATTGTTAGGTTGCACTTTGCCACACGTTTGGCAGCGTGAGGGTGGCGCGCAGCCCTTTGAGGAGGGGGCTTTTGTCCAGCCGCAGTTCGGCGCCCCAGGCGGAGGCGATTTGTCCGGCAATCGCCAGCCCAAGGCCGCTGCCATGCACATGTTCGTCAAAGCGCAGGCCGCGCTGCCCGGCGGCGGCGAGTTGTTCGGCGCTCATGCCGGGGCCGTCGTCTTCAATGCTGATGGCGAGTTGCCCGCCGGTTTGCCGGTTGCCCCGGCGCACGGGGGTGGGCGGGGTGAATTGCGCGCTGACGAGCACGCGCGACGCCGCCCATTTGCCGGCGTTGTCGAGCAGGTTGCCGAGGGCTTCTTCCAGGTCGGTGCGCTCGCCGCGCCAGCGCCAGCGTAGGGCGTCGTCGGGCAGGGCGAGCCGCCAGACGAGTTCTTGCGCGGCGTGCAGTTTGCGCATGGCGCGCAGGAGCTGCTCCAGACACTCGGTGATGGGGACGGTGCGCGCGGCGTTGCGGGTGCGCACCGAATCGCCGAGGGTGCGCGCCTGATAGCGGTCAATGAGGCGCGTCATTTCGCTCACCTGTTGCAGCACTTCACTGGCGGGGAGCTGCTGCTGGCCGCTGGCCGCTGCCGAGAGCAGGGCAAGCGGTTTTTTCAGCGCGTGGTTGAGGTCGGCGGCGTGGGTGCGGGCACGCTCAACGACGCTGGTGTTGTGTGTAAGCAGAGCGTTGATTTCCGAGTGGAGTGGCGCGAGGTCACTGCCAAGGGGCAGCTCTTCCAGCACGGCAGGCGGCAGGGTGGGCGCGTCGTCGCTGCCACCCGCCTCGCGTTGCGCGGCAATGGCGGTGGTGAGGCGGCGCAGCGGCGCCATCGCCACGCGCATCTGCACGAGCAGCATGATGGTCAGGGTGGCGATGAGGCCGATGGCGCTGGCGAGCAGGATGCGGTCAATGCGTTGCACGTTGGCGAGCGTGTTGCCGGCTGGCCCGAATACTTCCAGCGGCACGGGGGCGCTGGCGCCAAGCAGCGGCACCTTGCTGCGCAGTCCGAGCAGCGGATTGCCCCGTGGGTCGCTGGCCTGCAGCAGCGCGAGCTGCTCGGCACCGGGCGCGGGCGTGGCGGCGAGCGGCGGTGCGTCCCAGAGCGAGCGCGAGTGCCCCTCCACGCCATCGCCCTGCACTTGCCAGTACCAGCCGGAATAGATGACGCCGAATTGCCCCTCATTGCCGGTTTCTTCATGCACGTGGCTGCCGTCCACATGCAGGCGCGCGGCCAGCGCCTCGCTTTCTTCGTGCAGGTGCTGGGCAAAGCTCTGATAGATGGCGCTGTGGATTTGCCCGCGCAGCCACAGCCCGCCCGCGATGGTCAGCAGCGCGGCGGGAATGAGCGCCAGCACGGTGATGCGCTGCCGCAGCGTCCAGCCGCGCCGGGGCGGGGAGGGCGGGCGTGTTGTCATGGTGCGCCGCTTTGTATACTGTCTATTATTGCGGTTGGTTGCCGGCGGAAGTTGCCGGCGATGTATTCATACCCTTCTTTTTCATGGTGAAAAGCAGGTTCATCAGCACGCCCACGACAGCCGCCAGAAAGAGCGAGGAGATGGTGACGCTGCCGAGTTTGACGCCGGTGCTCATGCCAAGTCCAAGCACAAGAATGACGGCGACGGTGAGAATGTTGTCGGTGTCGGCGAAGTCCACCTTGTTTTCCACCAGGCTGCGTATGCCCACGGCAGCAATGGAGCCGAACAGCACGATGGACACGCCGCCAATGACCGCCGTAGGAATGCTGGCGACAAAGCCCGCCACCTTGCCCGCGAGCGCGAGCAGCATCGCCATGACTGCGGCCACGCGCAGCACCAGCGGGTCATAGACGCGGGTAATCGCCAGCAGTCCGGTGTTTTGCGAAAACGTTGTCGTGGAGTTGCCGCCCAGCAGCCCGGCCACCAGTGTGGACAGGCCGTCGCCCAGCAGCGTGCGGTGCAGGCCGGGTTTTTTGAAAAAGTCCTTGCCCACCACGGCGCCGTTGGTGGTGATGTCGCCGATGTGCTCCATGCCGGTCACAAACGCCACGGGCGCGATGAGGAGAATGGCGGCGAGGTCAAACTTGGGCAGCACGAAAAAGTCCCCGTTCAGGCTCCAGAACGGCTGCACCCACGGCGCGGCGGCGATGGCGGAGAAGTTCACACCCGCGCCCAGCACGAGCGCCGCCACGTAGCCCGCCGCCATGCCTATCAGGAACGGAATGGACTTGATGAAGCCGCGTCCGAAGGCGCTCACCAGCAGCACGGTGAGCAGCGTGATGATGGCCACGGGCCAGTGCTGGCCGGCCTGCGCGCAGGCTTTGCCGGCGAGCTTGCAGCCGATGATGATGATGACGGGACCCGTGACCACAGGCGGAAACAGACGCTTGATGCGCTCCACGCCGACAACGCGCGCCAGCAGCGCAAAGCCGCAATAGAGCAGGCCCACGAGCACGATGGCGCCTGTGGCGTAGGGCACGCGCGCGGCGTCGCGCACGGCATTGCCGGCGGCGTCCGCGCCCACCATGACCACTGCCGCAATGGGCGCGACAAAGGCCGTGGACGCGCCTGTGAACACCGGCACCTGCCCGCGCGTGCAAAGGTGAAACACCAGCGTGCCCAGCCCGCCGGTGAACAGGCACACGGGCATGCTCAAGCCACACGCTGCCGAGGTGACGACGATGGAGCCAAAAAGCATGAGTAGATGCTGCAGACCGTAGAGCAGCAAGGATTTGGTACTTGTCTGTTGCATGGAAAAATCAGATACTCTGTCAAATAGTATGTGGTTGCCGGCTTATGAAGCCGGCGAGCAATTTATACCAGTTGATTTTGTGGTTGTTGAACCGGCGCTGACGCAAAAAATACGCACCTTGTAGGGGCGCGATTTATCGCGCCCTGCGTGTTGTCTCCACCCGGACGGGCGCAATGAAAACGAAGTTTCGGCGTAGCCAATTGCGCCCCTACATATTCCCATTTTCATTGCTCTGTATGGCGTTGGCAAAGGTATCGATGAGCGGGCGCAGCGCGGCGCTTTTGAGCTTGAGCGCGGCCTGGTTGACGAGCAGGTGCGCGCTGATGTCCATCACATGCTCCACTTCGCGCAGGGCGCTGGCGCGCAGCGTCTGCCCGCTGCTGACCACGTCCACGATGGCGTCCGCCAGCCCGGTGAGCGGCGCCAGCT
>JAFRYL010000180.1 GCA_017437605.1 Ottowia sp.
CTTCTGCCGCGCCCGGGCGCACGCGCGCCACCGTGCGCAGCAGCACGGGCGGCGGCGGCGCGAAGGGCGCGCGCCTGTCCACCGGCGCGTGCGCGTGCTGCGCCATGAACCGCTTGACGATGCGGTCTTCGAGCGAGTGGAAACTGATGACCACGAGCCGGCCTCCGGGACGCAGCACGCGCAGGCTCTCGCCTAGCGCCTGTTCAAGCTCCTCGAGTTCAGCGTTGATATGAATCCGAATTGCCTGAAACGTGCGTGTTGCAGGATGCTGCCCCGGCTCGCGGGTCTTAACTGCGCCGGCCACGAGCCGGGCCAGCTCAAGGGTGCTTGCCAAAGGACCCTCCTGCCGCCGACGCGCGACAAGCGCCGCTGCAATGGCGCCAGCAAACCGTTCTTCACCGTAGACACGTATCACCTCTGCAATCTCGCGCTCGCTGGCGCGCTCGAGCCACTCGGCGGCACTCTGTCCGCGCGTGGTATCCATGCGCATGTCCAGCGGGCCGTCGCTGCGAAAAGAAAAACCCCGCGAGGGCGTATCGATTTGCGGCGAACTCACGCCCAAATCCATCAACACCCCCGCCACACTTGCGCTGGGCAAACTGCCCAGCGCCACAAAACTTGCCTGCTGCGCCGAAAAGCGCGCATCGCTGATGGCGGCAGCTGCCTCCAGCGCCTGCGGATCCTTGTCGAACGCCAGCACGCGCGCGTCCGCCGCCAGCCGCTTCAAAAGCGCGCGCGTATGCCCGCCGCGCCCAAACGTGGCATCCACGTACAGCCCGTGCGCGTCCCAGAGCAGCGCCTCGACCGCCTCGTGGAGCAAAACCGTGGTGTGTTGTCCGCATGTGCTCACCTGCCCTCCGCGCGTGCGTCAAAACACGAAGTCCTTGAGCGCATCGGGCACCTCTTCCTGCATGGCGCGCGCCTGCTCCTGCTCGTAGATGGCCTTGTCCCACAGCTCAAAGTGGTTGCCCATGCCAAGCAGCAGCACGCTGCGCGAGAGCTTGGCCGCCTGCCGCAACTCCGGCGCCACGAGCACGCGCCCCGTGCCGTCCATTTCCACGTCCTGCGCATTGCCCAGGTACACGCGCTTCCACCACTGCGCCGACACGGGCAGGCTGGCGATGCGCTCGCGGAACGACTCCCACTCGGGGCGCGGAAACACCATCAGGCAGCCATCGGGGTTGAGCGTGATGGTCAACTGCCCCGCTGCCGTCTGCACGAGCGCATCACGGTGCCGCGTAGGGACGGAAAGCCGTCCCTTCGCGTCGAGATTCAACGAAGAAGCACCTTGGAACACTGTCTGAAACGCCCGAAAAACCGTGCTTTGGCACAAAACACCACTTTGCACCACCAAATTGCACTTTGCGGCACTGTATCAGAAACCCCTACGTGTGTCCCGCTGTTGCATGAAAAGCGCTCTTGCAGTGAACTTTTAGTCTGTATGCACAAACAGTGTTTTCATGGAAAAAGCGCGTCGCGCCGTGCCACAAACGCCACTGCTGGCGCTGACTCTCCTACCAAGCAGATGAATGCACGGAAACATGCGCTGTTGCAGCGCATACTCATTGAGTTATCACATCATCGCCGGCTTATGAAGCCGGCGACATATTTATACCCATGCAAAAACGCCAATTTACGCCGCGTGATAGCGCACAAACGGCGCACGCGCGGCCTCCCACTCTTCTTCATCAATGCGCGCCGCAGCGTCCAGGTCGGCGCAGGTGGCGTCGGCATCGTCCACCCACTCGCGCAGCAGCGGGCTGCCATTGATGAGGTCAATGGCGAGGCGCTCGCGCTCGTATTCGTATGGGAAATCGCGCCAGAGCGGGTAGTCAGGCCGCTGACGCCGCAGCGCCTTGAACGCCAGCGCCACGAGCCGCCAAGGGCGGAATGCCTCATGCCCATAGTGCGTGCCCTCGGCGTGAATCTGCACACCGGCGCAAAGCTGCCCTGCGTGTTTGTGGAAAGTCGGCTCAAACCAGCACTCGCGCAGCAGGCAGCCGCGCAACCACTCCGGCGCCATCTGCCGCATATCCGCCAGCAGGCGGTGCGTGTCAATATCCGGCGCACCAAAAAGCTCCAGCGCGCGCGTCGTGCCCCTGCCCTCGCTCAAAGTCGTCCCTTCCAGCATCACCGTGCCCGCGTAGGCGCGCGCCATGTTCAGCGTCGCCGCATTCGGGCTTGGGTTCACCCACGCGCGCCAGTCATCCGCCCCCATCGGCCAGCCGTAGCCGGGCGCAGCACCCGGCCGCCAGCCGCGCATTTCAATCACGCGGTATTCCAGTTGCAAGCCAAGCCGCGCAATAAACCACGCGCCCAGCTCGCCCATCGTCAGCCCGTGGCGCATCGGCAGCGGCCCCGCGCCCACAAAACTCTCCCAACCCGCGCGCAAGAGGAAACCCTCCACCGGGCGCCCCGCCGGATTGGGACGGTCCAGCACCCACACCGCCTTGCCCGCACGCGCGCAGTCTTCCAGCACGTAGCGCAGCGTGGTGATGAAGGTGTAAATGCGGCAGCCCAAATCCTGCAAATCCACCAGCAGCACATCAAACGTGTCCAGCATCGCTGGCGTCGGGCGGCGCACCTCGCCATACAAGCTGAACACCGGAATGCCCAGGCGCGCGTCCACCTCATCGGCCGTCTCCACCATGTTGTCCTGCTTGTCGCCGCGCAAACCGTGTTGCGGGCCAAACGCCGCCGCCAGCCGCACATCGGACAACGCCGCCAACGCATCCAGCGCGTGCGCCATCTCCCCCGTCACCGACGCCGGGTGCGCCAGCAGCGCCACGCGCCGCCCCGCCAGCGGCGCACGCAGCGCCGCATCGGTGGTGAACCGCTCCAAGCCAATCTGCATATTCAAACCTCCAACAGCGCGCGCCAGCCCGCACGGTCGTGAAAATCCGGCTGCGCCTTTGCATGATGCAGCGCCCAATACGCCAACGCGCCCTGCGTATCTTCCAGCACCGCGCTCAAGCCCCACTGCCACGCCCCCTGCGGCGCCGCCCAATCCGGCAACCACACATCCACACGCAGCGCATCGGCAGCGCGCACGCACTGAATGCGCGGCGCTTGCGCGGGCGGCTGCACCGCGCAACGCACACGCTCACCAGCAAAGGCATACGCCGCCCAATCACCCGACGGCGAAAAATTGAACTCCCAATATCCCGCCGCATCAGGCCGCGCCGCAAACGCCTCAAAGCAAGTGTGCTGCCACAAACCATCGCGCGCCTGCGGCGTGCTGCTCGCCGACGGCACCGCCAGCCGCCCCACATCGCCGCGCAACGCATAGCGCAACTGCCAGCCACCCGCCCCGCGCACTCCCGTGCATTCCAGCGCACGCACACCCACATCCGCCCCCGCCGGATGCGGGCGCAGCACGAAACATTCAACATTGGGCGTATTCATTGCATACCCTGACAAATTACATACGATTGCCGGCACAACTTGCCGGCAACCATGCAATACTCATGGATTTCATGCTTGGCGGTTGAATACCAAGCAACCTTACACACCATTGCCGGCACAAGTTGCCGGAAGCAAAGCAATACCCATTGCATCTACCGCACTAGCAGGTGCGGTCATCCAGCCTGCGATTTTATTTCAAAGCCTATGATGAAGATAGATAAAACAAAAGAACATAACAATATGATCAGGGGCAGCAGCTTGCTTTTTCCACGCAAAAATTTATCAATCTCATCTTCACGGAAAAAAGATAATAGAATAGTAAAATAACAGCTCAACCCTGTCCACACCGCGGAAAACCACAACTCGCGCATGATGCAGAAACCGAGGACCGCACCAAAATACAGGCAAAACAAAAGATAGGCAACGTGGCGCAGAGCATAAAAAAATCTGCTCATCGTTTCTGCTCCTGTTCAATCGTCTTACAAGAAAAAAGGCTTCCCGCGAGGGAAGCCTTTTTTGTGTGGCGCATCAGGTCAGTGCGCCGTGGCAGTGTTTGTATTTTTTGCCGCTGCCGCAGGGGCAGGGGTCGTTGCGGCCAACTTGGGGCACGTTGCCGGCGGGGGCAGCGGCGCCTGCAACTGCCGCGCTTGCGGCGGCAGCGGTGGCGGTGGCCGTGGCGCCAGCGGACGCAGCGACAGCCTGTTGGCGGGCTGCAGCAGCTTCCAGCTCGGCCATGGCTGCGGCGCGTTCGGCTTCGGCTTCTTCCTGCGTCTGGATGCGCACGTTCATCAGGGTGCGGGTGACGGCGTCGCGCACGGCATCGAGCATTTGCCCGAACATGGCAAAGGCTTCGCGCTTGTATTCCTGTTTGGGCTGTTTTTGCGCGTAGCTGCGCAAATAAATGCCTTGGCGCAGGTAGTCGAGCGCGGAGATGTGTTCGCGCCAGTAGGTGTCGAGCGAGTTGAGGAGCACAGCGCGCGCAAAGGAGCGGAAGCCCTCGGCGCCTGCGAGCGCGACTTTGGCGGCGTAGGCTTCGTCGGCGGCTTTGATGACGCGCTCCACGATGTCTTGGTCACCAATGGCGGCGGCGTTTTCAACTTCGGTTTTCAGGTCGAGCGTGATGCCCCATTCCTGTTTCAGCGCCTCTTCCAGCGCAGGAATGTCCCACTGTTCTTCCACAGATTCGGGCGGCACGAACTGGTGCACAAAATCGGTGACGCTGCCGTGGCGCAGCTCGGTGATTTTTTCTTCCAAGTCGGCGGCGTCAATAATGTCGTTGCGCAACTGGTAAATGACTTTGCGCTGGTCGTTGGAGACGTCGTCAAATTCCAGCAGTTGTTTGCGGATGTCAAAGTTGCGCCCTTCCACCTTGCGCTGCGCGCTTTCAATGGAGCGCGTGACCATGCCAGCTTCAATGGCTTCGCCGCGCGGCATTTTCAGGCGGTCCATGATGGCGCGCACGCGGTCGCCAGCAAAAATGCGCATGAGCGGGTCGTCCAGGCTCAAATAGAAACGCGATGACCCCGGGTCGCCCTGGCGCCCGGAGCGCCCGCGAAGCTGGTTGTCAATGCGGCGGCTCTCATGCCGCTCGGTGGCGATAATCCGCAAACCGCCGAGGGAGACGACTTTGTCGTGGTCCACCTGCCAGGCTTCGCGCATTTGCGCGGCGCGTTGTTCGCGCTGGGCGGCGTCCACACTTTCGTCGTTTTCAACGGCTTCAATTTCTTTGTCAATGTTGCCGCCGAGCACAATATCGGTGCCGCGCCCTGCCATATTGGTGGCGATGGTGATGGCGCCGGGGCGTCCGGCCTGCGCGACGATGGTGGCTTCGCGCTCGTGCTGTTTGGCGTTGAGCACTTGATGCTGCAAACCCGCCTGATTCAGCAGGCCGGAGAGCAATTCAGAGTTTTCAATGGAGGTGGTGCCGACGAGCACAGGCTGCCCCCGGTCGTGGCATTCACGAATATCCTCAATGGCAGCTTCAAATTTTTCTTCCGTGGTTTTGTAGACGCGGTCAAGCTGGTCTTCACGCTTGTTCGGGCGGTTGGTGGGGATAACCACGGTTTCCAGCCCGTAGATTTCCTGGAATTCGTAGGCTTCAGTATCCGCCGTGCCGGTCATGCCGGCGAGTTTTTTATACAGGCGGAAATAGTTCTGGAAGGTAATGGAGGCCATGGTCTGGTTTTCAGCCTGAATGGGCACGCCTTCCTTGGCTTCCACGGCCTGGTGCAGGCCGTCGCTCCAGCGGCGCCCGTGCATGAGGCGCCCGGTGAACTCGTCCACGATGACGACTTCCGGCCCGTGCTCGCCCTGCTGCACGACGTAGTGCTGGTCGCGGTGATACAGGTGGTGCGCGCGCAGCGCAGCGTTCAGGTGGTGCAGCAGAATGATGTTGCTGGCGTCATAGAGGCTGGAGTCCTTGGGTATCAGCCCGTGCTCGGCAAGCAGGCGCTCCACGTTCTCGTGCCCCTGCTCGGTGAGGTAGACCTGATGCGTTTTTTCGTCGGCGGTGAAGTCGCCGGGTTTGGTCACGCCCTCGCCCGTGCGCGGGTTGGCCTCGCCCTCCTGCCGCACAAGGAAGGGCACCACTTTGTTGATGGCCGCATACAGGTCGGTGTGGTCGTCGGCCTGCCCGCTGATGATGAGTGGCGTGCGCGCTTCGTCAATGAGGATGGAGTCCACCTCGTCCACGATGGCGTAGTGCAGCGGGCGCTGCACGCGGTCCTTGGCCTCGTAGACCATGTTGTCGCGCAGGTAGTCAAAGCCGAACTCGTTGTTCGTGCCGTAGGTGATGTCGGCGTTGTAGGCCGCCTGTTTTTCTTCGCGGCTCATGTCGGGCAGGTTCACGCCCACCTGCAGGCCAAGGAAGTTGTAAAGCCGTTGCATCCAGGCGGCGTCGCGCTTGGCAAGGTAGTCGTTCACGGTGACCACATGCACGCCCTTGCCGGTGAGCGCGTTCAGATACACCGAGAGCGTGGCGGTGAGCGTCTTGCCCTCGCCCGTGGACATTTCGGCAATCTTGCCCTCGTGCAGCGCAATACCACCGATGAGCTGCACGTCAAAGTGGCGCATCTTCATGGTGCGCTTGGCGGCCTCGCGCACCACGGCAAACGCCTCGGGCAGGAGCTGCTCGAGCGTCTCGCCAGCGTCATAGCGTTGGCGCAGTTCGGGCGTTTTGGCGCGCAGCGCGTCATCGGGAAGCTGCTCAAGCTGCGCTTCCAGCGCATTGATGCGTTTGACGGTCTTGCGGTACTTTTTGAGCAGCCGGTCGTTGCGGCTGCCGAAAATTTTTGTCAGAAGTGAGGCCATGCTCGGTGGCGCGCGCCCTGATGCGCGCGGCGGCTGTCAGTGAAAGTGGTGGGTGGAAGTCCCTTCAATGGGGGCGCAACCGGCATTTTTCAACGCCCGCGCGCCCTGCTGCGGCAGTGCAGCAGACAAAAGTGTTGATTCTATCGGCGCGCCGATAATGCGCGCCCTGCCCTTCCGCTTCTCCTTGACTCTGCACACACCGTGGCGCTGACCATTCACCAAACCATGTCGCCCGAGGGCGCCGCCACGCGCTAGCATGTGCGCGCGCCGACGGCGGAATCCCTCGCCGCTGGCCAAACGCTGGGGCGCATCGCGCACCTGCTGGCGGAGTCGCGCGCGCGTATGGCCACCATTGCCCCGCTGCTGCCAGAGGCGCTGCGCGCGCAGGTGCAGGGCGGCATTCCGGAGGAAGGAAAGGAGTGGAGCCTATTTGTGCCCAATTCCGCCGCCGCCACGCGCCTGCGCCAGATGCTGCCCACGCTGCTGGCGGCGCTGCAGCGCGCCGGCCACGAGGTGCCCAAGATTGCCGTCAAGGTGCAAGCGCCGCGCACATAAAAGTGCTTCCCCTCGCCCCCGCATGCCGCGAGGGAGAGGGATTGGTTTTTCAGTGCTTCTTGTGCCCGCGCCGCGCGATGCTGAGCAGGCGGCGCAACTCGGCGCGGTGAAAGCGCAGGTTGTAGCTGTGCCAAGCGCCAATGGCGAGCATGAGCGCCGCAATCAGCGCGCCCATCAGCGTGATGGCGGCAAACGCCGACAGCCCCCCGCCCGTGGCGGCGCTGTAGAGCGCGCCCAGCAGCAAAATGCACGCCTGCTCGTTGAAGTTCTGCACCGCAATCGAGCGCCCCGCCCCCATCAGGCACTGCCCACGGTGCTGCAGCAGCGCATTCATCGGCACCACGATATAGCCGCCCAGCGCGCCGAGGGCCAACAGCAGGGGCAACGCCAGCCACACATTGCGCACCAGCACCATACCCATGAGCAGCACGCCCATCGCCACGCCCAGCGGCATCACGCGCGTGGCCTTGTCCAGCCGCACGTGCAGCGAGGCCAGTACCGCCCCGGCTGCCGTGCCCAGCGCCACCACGCCCACTAGGTTGGCCGCGTGCGTGGTGTCGTAGTGCAATGCCGCCGCCGCCCACGCCAGCACGACGTAGCGCATGTTGCCCGACACGCCCCAAAACAGCGTCGTTGTCGCCAGCGAAATCTGCCCCAGCCGGTCGCGCCAGAGGCGGCAGGTGCAGTTGAAAAAGTCTGGCAACTGCGCCCCGGCGCGCCACTGCATCGCGTGCAACGGCGCGCCCGTGCGCGGAATGCACACATTGAACGCCGCCGCCACGCCATACACCAGCACAATCAGCGCCACCGCCGCATCTGCCGCAACATTCACGCCGGGCGCCGCCTGCAGCGCCGCAAACACCTCCGGCTGCAACAGTTGCCCGCCCAGCACCACGCCCAGAATGATGGAAGCAATCGTCAGCCCCTCCATCCAGCCATTGGCCTTCACAAGCTGCGCTGGCTCCAGCAACTCCGTCAAGATGCCGTATTTCGCCGGCGAATACGCCGCTGCGCCCAGCCCCACCAGCCCGTACGCCAGCAGCGGGTGTACGCCCGCGAGCATCAGCAGGCAACCCGCAATCTTGATGGCATTGCTGATGAACATCACGTGCCCCTTGGGGCGCGAATCGGCAAACGCCCCCACCCACGGCGCCAGCAGCACGTAAAAGAGCGCAAACATGGGCACCAGCGCCGCCTCCTGCCAAGTGGCGGCGTGCTGCGAGCGCAGCAGCTCGACCGCCGCCACAAACAGCGCGTTATCGGCCAGCGAGCTGAAAAACTGCGCCGCCATGATGGTGTGAAAACCGCGCTTCACCGGCGGCGCCCTCCCCGCGCGCAGCGCCACGCGCCAGCGGGCGGCTGGTGGCGGCACGGACGCATCAAGACAGTCATCGGGCAGACAGGCGAAAAAAGACGCGCCGCAGCCCCTCCATCAGGCTCGCAGCGCAAGCTGCGGTGCGTTATAGCATGGGCGCAGCATCGCCGTGGAAACACATATACCCATCACAAATATATGGCATTGCCGGCGACATAAGCCGGCAGACAATATATACCCTACAAGCGACCACTGCGCGCACAATCGCCGCCCATGACCCGCCCCATCACTGCCCACATTCACACCGGCGCGCTGCGCCACAACCTTGCGCGCATGCGGCGAGCGGCGCCTGATGCGCGCCTTTGGGCCGTCATCAAGGCCGATGCTTACGGCCACGGCATAGCGCGCGCCTACGAAGGGTTGCGCGCCGCCGACGGCTTCGCCCTGCTGGAAGTGCAGGAGGCCGAGCGCCTGCGCGCGCTGGGCTGGCGCGGCCCCATCCTGCTCATTGAGGGCGTGTTTGACGCACGCGAGCTGGAAGCGTGCTCGCGCCTGCAGCTCATGCACGCCGTGCACTGCGAGGAGCAGATTGAGTGGCTTGCCGCGCACCACGCGCAAGCGCCGCATAGCGTCTTTCTGAAACTCAACAGCGGCATGAACCGCCTCGGCTTCACGCCGGGCGCCTACCGCAGCGCCTACGCGCGCCTGGCCGCGCTGCCGCAGGTGGCGAGCGTGGGGCACATGACGCACTTTGCCGATGCCGACGGCACGAGCGGCATCGCCGCGCAGTGGAGCGCCTTCCAGCGCGCCACCGACGGGCTGCCGGGCGAGCGCTGCGTGTGCAACAGCGCCGCCACCCTGCTGCACGGCGCGGGCGAGGCGGGCTGCGACTGGGTGCGCGCCGGCATTGCGCTCTACGGCAGCGCGCCCGACTTCCCCACGCACAGCGCCCTTGATTGGGAACTGCGCCCCGCCATGAGCCTGCGCACGCAGCTGCTTTCCGTGCAGCAGCTTGCGGCGGGCGAGGCCGTGGGCTACGGCTTCACTTTCCGCGCCGAAGCGCCCATGCGCATCGGCACCACCGCCTGCGGCTACGCCGACGGCTACCCGCGCAGCGCCGGCGGCGGCGCGCCCGTGCTGGTGGACGGCGTGCGCACGCGCACCATCGGGCGCATCAGCATGGACATGCTCGCCGTGGACGTGACCGACGTGCCACAGGCGCGCATGGGCAGCGAAGTCACGCTATGGGGCGCGTCAGCGGGCGGCGCCGTGCTGCCCATCGATGAAGTGGCGCAGGCAGCGGGCACCATCAGCTACGAACTCATGTGCGCTGTGGCGCCGCGCGTGCCCGTGGTGCTTGATGAAGACCTATACACCGAGTAATAACACATGATTGCCGGCTTTATATGCCGGCAACCGTGTGATACCCCGTCAAAAATACAGCTACAAGGCGCAGCCGGGGCTTTTCTATTCCGCGCTCAGGTTCTTGCCGACGATGCCGGCGAGCTTGAACATGTCCACGCTGTCTGCGCCAAGCAGGGGGCGGAGTTTGTCGTCGGCGACGATGGTGCGGCGGTTGTTCGGGTCCTGGCGGTTGTTGTCCTTGATGTACGCCCAGAGCTTTTGCAGCACTTCGCCGCGCCCGTAGGTGCCGTCGCCGATGACGGCGGCAAGCGCCGCGCTGGGGCGCAGGTTGCCGCTGCGCGCGGTTTTTTTGGCGGCGGTTTTTGCGGCAGTTTTGCGTGCCGTGGTTTTTTTCGCTGCCGTGGTTTTTGTTGCTGTTTTGGCAGCCGTTTTTGCTGATGTTTTTGCCGCGCTTTTCCACGCGCCGCGCCGCGCGCTGCCGCCTTCGCGCGGTTCAAACTCAAAACCCACGCGCCCGGCCTCGGCGTCCCAAGTCAGCCGCGCCTTGAACGGGCGATGCGTGCGACGGCTGACAAACTTGTCGAGCACGTCGGTGCGCCCGTCGGCGAGCAGTTTTTGCATCTGCTCGGGCGCGATGGGCTGCTCCAGTATGGTTGTCGCGCTCTTGAAGTCGCACGCCGGTTTTTCCTGCACGGCACGTTCGCACACGTAGTTTTTGCCGTATTCCTTGACGGCGCCGCCACATTTGGGGCAGGCACCAAGGCTGGGCAGCGCGGCAAGGTCGGCGGCGCTGGCGGCGCCGGTTTTTTCTTCGCGCTCGCCAAAATCAAACTCAAGTTTCGGGAGACCATCGTCCCCCGCCACGAGCGCAAGTGTGGCGGCAAATGGCCGTCCCAGTTTACTGCGAAACCCTTCCAGCGGGCCGATGCGCCCGTCGCGCAAAAATGTTTCCGCTTCTTCCACAGAAAATGTGCGCGCGCCGGGGATTTTGGTGAACGAAAAGCCGCAGCCTTCGCCCTCGCCACCTTTTCCGCAGCAGGCAAATCTACGATAATTCTCGCGCACCACGCCGCCGCAGTGCGGGCAGGGAACCTGCAGCGTGACATAATCGCCCGGGATGGTTTCTTCGTTGTATTGTTTTGCTTTTTCAACGATGCTGCTGGTCATGGCGGCAATTTCGCGCATGAAACTGTCGCGCGAGAGTTTGCCCTGTTCCATTTCGGCGAGTTTCTTTTCCCAGTCGCCGGTGAGTTCCGGGCGGCTCAGTTCCTCGATTTTCAGCGCGCGCAGCAGCGTCATCAATTGAAAGGCTTTGGCCGTGGGCACAAGTTCGCGCCCTTCGCGCAGCAGGTATTTTTCCGTGAGCAGCCCCTCAATGATGGCGGCGCGCGTGGCGGGGGTGCCGAGGCCCTTCTCCATCATGGCTTCGCGCAGTTCGTCGGCGCTCACCAGCTTGCCCGCGCCTTCCATGGCGCCGAGCAGCGTGGCTTCGTTGTAGCGCGCGGGCGGTTTGGTTTGCAGCGCCTTGACTTCGGCTTTTTCACCGCGCACTTTTTCGCCCGCGCGCACGGGCGGCAGGGTGCGTTCGGGCTGCGCACCGGGGCGCTGTGTTTCGGCTTCCGCCTCCTTGCCGTAAATGGCGAGCCAGCCAGCCTTGACCAGCACTTTGCCGTTGCTCTGGAAGTTGAAGGTTTCGCCGCCCTTCTCCACGGTGGTGGTGCGCGTGGTGAGCTGGTATTCGGCGGCGGGGTAGAACACCGCCATGAAGCGGCGCGTGACGAGTTCGTAGATTTTGCGCTCTGCTTCCGAGAGCGCGCCAGGCGCCTGCAGCGTGGGGATGATGGCGAAGTGGTCGCTGACCCGGCTGTTGTCAAAGATGCGGCGGCTCTTGCGCACCATGTCTTCATCGAGCGCGCGGCGCGCGTGCGGGGCGATGCCGCTCATGCCGCTGCCTGCCAGCATTTCAAAGGTGCGGCGCGCGACGCCCAGATAGTCCTCGGGCAGGCAGCGCGAGTCGGTGCGCGGGTAGGTCAGCGCCTTGTGCCGCTCATACAGGCTTTGCGCGAGCGCCAGCGTGGTTTTGGCAGAAAAGCCAAAGCGCCCGTTGGCCTCGCGCTGCAGCGAGGTGAGGTCAAACAGCGGCGGGCTGACTTGCGTGCTGGGGCGGCTTTCTTCACGCACGGCGGCCTGCGCGCCCGCCACGGCAGCGGCGATGCGCTCGGCATCTGCCGCGCTCCAGAGGCGCTCGGGGCGCTTTTCGGCGTCCGCTGCGTCTTTCTTGAAGGCGGGGTCAAACCAGCGCCCGGTGTATTCGCCCGCTTCCGCCGCAAAGGTGGCGTGCACTTCCCAGTAGTCGCGCGCCACATGGCGGCGGATGGCTTCCTCGCGCTCGACGACGATGGCGAGCGTGGGCGTCTGCACGCGCCCCACGGTCGTCAGGAAAAAGCCGCCTTCGCGCGAGTTGAAAGCCGTGAGCGCGCGCGTGCCGTTGATGCCCACGAGCCAGTCCGCTTCGCTGCGGCTGCGCGCCGCGTCCGCCAGCCCCTGCATTTGCGCGTCGCTGCGCAGGTGTTCAAAACCCTCGCGTATGGCTTGCGGCGTCATGCTCTGCAGCCAGAGGCGCTGCACGGGCTTGGCGGCACGCTTGCCGTCAAAGGCGTATTGCTCAATGAGGCGGAAGATGAGTTCGCCCTCGCGCCCGGCGTCGCAGGCATTGACCAGCGCGCCCACGTCGCGCCGTTTGGCGAGGCGCACCACGGCGTTGAGGCGCGTGCGCGTTTTTTCCACGGGCTTCACGTCAAAGTGCGGCGGAATCACGGGCAGGTGCGCGAAGCTCCACTTGCCGCGCTTGACCTCAAACTCTTCGGGCGCCTGGATTTCCAGCAGGTGCCCGACGGCGCTGGTGACCAGGTAGGCATCGTTCTCAAAATACTCGGCGTGGCGCTCGAACTTGCCCGCCACGGGCGTGAGTGCGCGCACGATGTCCTGCGCCACGGATGGCTTTTCTGCGATGACCAGTGTCTTCATGGAGCGTCTTTAAAATTCATGGTTTTGCCCGCCGCACAGCGGGCGTATTCAAAAAACGGTGCGCGCCTCGCGCGCATACGCGATAACCCTAGCAAACTTTTTGCCGTGTCCCGCAAACCTGCTTCCCAACCCGCTGCCGGGCGGCGCTTTCAGGTGCGCCGCTCGCCCGTGCATGGGCGCGGCGTGTTTGCGCTGCGCGCTATCCGCGCGGGCGAGCGCATCATCGAATACACGGGCGAGCGCATTTCGTGGCCGGAAGCCCTGCGCCGCCACCCGCACGACCCGACGCAGCCCACGCACACCTTCTACTTCCAGCTTGACGGCGGCGACGTGATAGACGCGCTCTACGGCGGCAACAGCGCGCGCTGGATTAACCACTCGTGCGCGCCCAATTGCGAGGCGCTGGAAGACGGCGGGCGCATCTTCATCCACGCGCTGCGCCCCATCGAGGCGGGCGAGGAACTGAACTACGACTACGGGCTGGTGATTGACGAGCCGCTCACCGACGAACTGAAGGCCGATTACGCCTGTCATTGCGGTGCGCCCGAATGCCGGGGCACGCTGCTGGCCTCCACCGCCGAGGAAGCGCCACGCAGCAAGCGCAAGAAAGGGAAACGCGCATGAACTGGGCAGAGGCGCTGCCCGCACTGCGCGCGCAGCTTGACGGTGTGGCCGTGGACATGGTGGATGAAGTGGATTCCACCAACAGCGAACTGCTGCGCCGCGCGCGCGCTGGCGGCTTGCTGCCCACACTGCTCATCGCCAAAGAGCAAACCGCCGCGCACGGACGCATGGGGCGCCCCTGGGTGGCAGAGGCAGGCGGCGCGCTCACCTTTTCGCTGGCGCTGCCGCTGGCGCCAGCGGACTGGTCGGGGCTGTCGCTGGCCATCGGGCTGACGCTGGCGGAAACGCTGCACCCGGACATCCGCATCAAATGGCCGAATGACTTGCAGATTGACGGGCGCAAGCTGGCGGGCATCCTCATCGAGATTGCTGGCGGCTGCGCCGTCATCGGCGTGGGAATCAACCTCCGCGCCCCTGCGCCGGACAGCACCACCGCTGCCGCGCTGCAAGCGCACGGCATCACCCCTGCGTGGCTGGACGAGCTGCTGCCCGGCACCACCGCCCCCACCGCCCTGCTGCGCGTCGCCACGCCGCTCGTGACCACCGTGCGCGCCTTTGAGCGCACCGGCTTTGCCCCCTTGCAAGAGCGCTTCGCCGCGCGCGATGCGCTTGCCGGGCTGGACATCCAACTCTCCGACGGCAGCGCTGGCACCGCCTGCGGCGTGGCGCCTGATGGGGCGCTGCGCGTGCGCACCGCGCAAGGCATCATTGACATCCGCAGCAGCGCCGTCAGCGTGCGCGCGGCTGCCACCGACACCCCTGTAAACCCATGCTGATACGTCTTCTCGTCCTTCTCGTCGCCGCCAACCTTGCCTGGTTCTTCTGGGCGCACAGCGGCACGCCGCAAACTGAACCGGAGCGCCTAGCGCAGCAGATGCACCCCGAAGCCGTGCAACTGCACGCAGCGCCGCCCGAAGAGGGCGACACCAGCGCCGCGCCGCCTGCTGACGCAGCGCAGCCCGCCGTCATCGTCACGCGCGCGTCCGAACCCGAAAGCACGCCGCAGCCCGCAGCGGCAACGGCCAGCAGCGCCTTCGACGTTCCGCCCATCATCCTCAGCTCACCGGAAGACGCCGCCGAAACGCCCGCCTCGGCGTCCCAGCCCGAGCCTGAGCAGGAAGCCAAACCGCGCAGCGTGTGCCTGCAGGTGGGCGCATTCAACGAGCAGCAAATTGAGGTGCTGCGCACCCGCGCTGCCGCGCTGCCGCAGGGCAGCTGGAGCGTGCAGGACGTGCCCCTGCCCGACCGCTGGATGGTTTTCGTGCCCATGCCCGATGAGCTGGCGCTGCTCGCGCGCCGCACCGAGTTGCGCGCGCAGGGCATCGACACCGACCGCCCCGGCAGCGAGCACGGCATAGGTCTCTCGCTTGGGCGCTACGCCAGCGAAGAGCGCGCCCAGCGCGGCCTGGCGCTGATTGTCGCCAAGGGCGTGCAAGACGCGCGCGTCGTCGCCGAGCGGCAAAGCGCCCGCGCCTGGACGCTGCGCCTGCCCAGCGCCACGCCCGAGCTGCGCGAGCGCGCGCAGCGCACGCTGGGCACTGCCCTCGCCGGTCATGAATTCCAGGAATGCAATTGAACTGGTATCACTTCATCGCCGGCAACATAAGCCGGCAAATAAAGATAGTTACTAACAGTATGCGCTAAATACGCCCCTTTCCCCGTCCCATGAGCCTCGCGCACCAGTTCCTGCTGGCCTTCACCGCCTACATCGCCCTGATGAATCCGCTGGCGATGGCGCCCGCCTTCGCCGCCATGATGGGCGGCTGCGACGCCGCCACCGAGCGGCGCGCGGCGCGCCGTGCGCTCGCCGTGGCGTTTGGCATCGTGCTGCTGTTCAGCACGACGGGCAAGGTGATTTTTGAAATCTTCGGCATCACGCTGCCGGCGCTGCGCACCGCCGGCGGCATGCTGCTGTTCATCATCGGCTACCAGATGCTGCAGGGGCAGCCCTCGCGCGTGCAGTACCCGCTCGCGGGCGAGCAGGGCGGCACGGGCAGCGACGCACTCTCGGCCGCCGTCACGCCGCTTGGCACGCCCATGCTGGCTGGCCCCGGCACCATCGCCACGGCCGCCAACATCTCGGCCAGCGCCGACTTTTCCGGCGCCGCCATCAGCGTGGGCGCCTACGCGCTGCTCTGCCTCATCACCTACCCCTGCCTGGTGTGGGGCAAGGCGCTGGTGCGGCGCATGGGCGAAAGCGCCATGGGCGTCATCACGCGGCTCATGGGGCTGACCGTCTCCGTGGTCGGCGTGCAAATGGCGCTGGCGGGCATCAAGGAGGCTTTCAAGCTATGAGCAGCACCACAGCACGCACCGCCCTCGTCACCGGCGCAGGCCGCCGCATCGGGCGCGTCATCGCGCTGGCGCTGGCGCGCGCCGGCTGGCAGGTGGCGGTGCACTACCACCACTCGCGCACTGGCGCAGCAGAAGTCACGCGCGAATGCGCTGCGCTCGGCAGGAGCAGCGCCGCCTTTGACGCCAATCTTGCCGACGAAGCCGCCGTGCGCGCCCTGCTGCCGCAGGTGGCAGCGCACTTTGGCGGCGTGGACGCCGTCATCAGTAGCGCCGCGCTCTTTGACTATGACGACGCCGCCGCCTTCGGCCACGCTGCGCTGGACGCGCACATGCATGTCAACGCCGCCGCGCCCGTGCTGCTCGCGCAGGCGCTGGCCGACCATGTGCGCGCGCGCGGCGCCACCGGCTGCGCCGTGCACCTGCTTGACCAGAAGCTCTGGAACCCCAACCCGGACTTTTTCAGCTACACCCTCAGCAAAGCCGCGCTGCGCAGCGCCACCACGCTGCTTGCGCAGGCGCTTGCGCCCGCCGTGCGCGTCGTGGGCGTCGCCCCCGGCCTCACGCTGGACAGCCCCTGGATGGCGGATGAAGCCGACTTCCAGCGCCTGCACGCGCAAAGCCCGCTCGGGCGCTCATCCACGCCCGATGACGTGGCCGCCGCCGTGCTCTTCGCGCTGGACAACCCCGCCGTCACCGGCGCCACGCTGCTCGTCGATGGCGGCCAGCACCTCATGCGCTTTGAGCGCGACTTTTCCATGATGGCCACCGGGCAAACGCCCACACCCGCCGCACCGCCCGCGCCTGCACAGCCGGCCAGCGAACAGCGCGGCCAGCGGCGCATCATCATCAGCGGGCTGCGCTTTGACGCCAGCCTCGGCATCCTGCGGCGCGAACGCCGCGCCGCGCAGCCCATCGTCGTGGACGCCGAACTCAACATGGGCGCGCAGCCCCTGCGCCCGCCGCAAGACGCCATCAGCCAAGTGCTCGACTACCGCCGCGTGCGCGAAATCATCATTGAGGAATGCACCGCCCGCCACGTCAACTTGCTGGAAAGCATGATTGGGCGGCTTGCCGAGCGCCTGCTCACCCTGCCCGGCGTGATTGGCGTGCGCGTGAAAATATCCAAACCCGAAATATTCCCGGACTGCGAAGTGGCGATGCAGGCGCTGGCTGGCCAGTGGTAAACAAACTATATTTTTTGCATGAGTACCCGCGACAAGGCTGCTTTTGAAGCCAAAAAACTGGAAAAACGCCTCTGCCGGCTGGTGGGCGAAGCCATTGTGGATTACCGCATGATTGCGGAAGGCGACCGCGTCATGGTCTGCATGTCCGGCGGCAAGGACAGTTATGGCCTGCTGGATATTTTGATGAAGCTGCAACGCCGCGCGCCCGTGCGCTTTGAGCTGGTTGCCGTCAACCTTGACCAGCGCCAGCCCGGTTTCCCTTCTGACGTGCTGCCGGCCTACTTCAAAACGCTGGGCATAGAATGGCACGTCGAGGTGCAGGACACCTACAGCATCGTGCAGGAGAAAATCCCGGAGGGCAAAACAAAATGCAGCCTCTGCTCGCGCCTGCGGCGCGGCATCCTGTACCGCGTGGCGCGTGAATTGAAATGCAACAAAATCGCTCTAGGCCACCACCGCGACGATTTACTGCAAACCTTGCTGCTGAACCTCTTTTTCGCCGGCAAAATCAAAAGCATGCCGCCCAAGCTGAAAACCGACAACGGCGAATTCATCGTCATTCGTCCGCTCGTGTATGTCAAGGAAAAGGATTTGGCGGCCTGGGCGCAGCACCGCGCCTTTCCCATCGTGCCCTGCAACGTCTGCGGCAGCCAGAACGGGCTGCAGCGCCAAGTCGTGGGCGACATGCTGCGCGCGTGGGAAAAACAATATCCCGGGCGCATGGACAGCATGTCCACCGCGCTGCGCAACGTCATCTCCTCGCACCTGATGGACGAGCGCATCTTTGACTTTGACCGCATGCAGCGCGTCGCCCGTGGCGGCGCCACGCCCGGCGACACCGCCTTTGATGACGAGCCGCTGCCACTGCCCGGCAGCACGCTCGCGGGCATCGCCATCAACGCCGCCGCGCCCGAAAATCCGGCGGAAGATTGATATACCCGTGCAATCAATCCACCTTTGCCGGCTTTTCCTGCCGGCGGCAATGAAATACCCATTCATTCACCATTTGAAAAAGCATTCCTCCCGCTGCCGCCCTACACTGCGAACCATTCTCTCCGGGCGCACTCAAACCGCCGTTTACCCACCCGCAAGGAGGCACTGCCATGAAACCCGTCACCACACTGCTCGCCGCCGCGTGCGCCGCCCTGCTGCTTGCCGGTTGCGCCAGCACCCCCTCCTCCCCGCCCGTCATCAAGGCGCAAGTGCGCTCCGTGACCACCGCGCCGGGCAACATGCTGCGCGCCGGCGTGCGCTACCGCTTTGAGCACCTGCCGCTGCAGCAGAACACCGAAATGAGCCAGCAAGTGCATGCGCTGGCGCAGCAGGCGCTTTCCGGCGTCGGGCTGGTGCGCGACGATGCCGCCGCCCTCGTCAGCGTGCAAGTGCAGGCCCGCAGCGCCGTGGACTGGATATATGACGAATGGCCCGCGTATCGCAGCCGCTTCTACTGGGGGCTGGGCTTTGGCGGGCGGCGCGGCGGCATCATGTTTGGCGGCCCGATGTGGTGGCGCGCCGACCCCACGCCCGTCTACATCAGCGAAGCCGGCTTTGTCATGCGCGCCGTCAACGGCGGGCAAGTGCTCTACGAAACCCACGCGCGCCACGACAGCCTGCGCGCGCCCGGCGAGCGCACCTTCGCCGCCCTCTTTGCCGCCGCGCTGCAAGGCTTTCCCACCCCGCCGGCGGGCGTGCACAGCGTCAGCATCCCGCTGGAAGCACCGCCCGCACAAAGCAGCGTACCCCTTGCCCCCGCGCCTCTGCCAGCGGCATCTGCGCCACCTGCGGCGCAGTGAGGCAAGAAACTCACATACCTATTGATGTTTGTCGCCATCGACGGCAATTTATGCCGGCGACTGTACGATACCATGCAAAAACACACACCAACATGGGTAGGGTCGCCCCCACATACTGTTGCCACCTTTCTTGCATTATCGGCAATTTTTGCTGGCGGGCAGTTGATACCCGTTGTTTTTCAGCTCTGTTAAACCAGCGTTGGCCTAAGTAATTCCCCTTGCCCCCGCCGTTGCGTCAGCAACGGACAGGGGCGAGGAGAAAGAATTACACGCACCTTCAGCTCACAAAAAAAGCGACCCTTTGGGAGCCGCTTTGTTTTGGCGGAGTTGGTGCGTCAGGTGTTGCCGCTGTCGCTGCCACCGCCTCCTCCACCGCCGCCGGTACTGGTGCCGGCGCTGCAGTTGCTGTCCCTGTCCGGGCGGCAGGTGCGCACGCGGCCAGATTTGCTGAGAACGATGCGGCGCACGTAGCGGTTGTCATTCGGCCTATCGGTGCGGCTGACGGTGATGGTCAGGTCGCCCACAGAGCCGCCGCCTATGCTGGCGGGGAAGCCGGTGCCGCTGAACTTCACGGCGCCGCCATTTCCCACGGAGATGGCAATGTAGTCGGGGATTACATCGCCCCGCTGCGTAAAGACGAGGGGACCATCGTTGTAGCCGGCGTTGGCGGGGTCGTCACTGGTGTTCGCGTTATAGGCGCCGTTGCCGTTGCGGTCAGCGAATATCACCCAGCCCTTTTGCCAGTCGGTGCCGGTGCTGGTGCAGTCGTCGTTGCACGGCATGAGGACGACGGGCACGCCGTCTTTCATGGCTTCGGTGCGGGTGCGGTAGACGCTGGAAACAAGCGTATTGACCGTATCGGTCAAGCCAGCGTTACGCCGCGCCTCCCGGAAGTTTGGCACCGCGAACGCCATCATCACGCCGAGCACGGTCAGCACGACCATCAGCTCAATGAGTGTGAAGCCCTTGTGACGGGCGGGGAGCTTGTTCGTGTTCATGGCCAGCACACCTTCATGTCAGTAGTATGTTCGCAGGCCTTGTTACCCTGGCTGTCCAGCCTAATCCAGCCAACCCTGGGGTCGGGGAGCTGGGGCACCGCCTCGAGCAAGACGCAATTTGTCGTGTCGCTTTTGCCACTGCACAGCTTGGCTGCAAGCTTGTATTTGCCGCCCTCGGACTCCGTCTTGAACGGCACGCCTTGGGCGCCAGCGGCGAAGGTGTCGCTGTACCTGTTGAACTGCGTCTTGTAGCGCTCCTGCTGCTGCATCAGCTCCTGCAGGGCGGCGCGCCCTTCGGCGCGGCGACCCTTGCGCACGGATTCCTGATAGCCCGGATACGCAATGGCGCCGAGGATGGCGATGACTGCCACGACAATCATCAACTCAATCAGGGTGAAGCCCCTGCTGGCGCGTGGTGTGGTGTGTATGCGTTGCATAGTCATCATTAATCCCCCGAGTTGGAGTTACCCGAATCGCCACCGCCGGCATTGTTGCCGCCAGCACTTGGATTGCTGGTGCCGCCGGACTGGCGCAGCCCCTCAAAGTTGTCGATACGCCGCCAGCTCAGGCGCCCGAAGGGCACGATGACGGTATCCACCTGGCTCACGTCGGAGCCGCCAGAGCCGAACTGCCCGCTCATCACCGGGCTGATGCGCAGGCGCCGGCCAGTGCTGTCCGCCTGGGTTTCCCTTGTGTTGGCGGTATCAAGGAACACCAGCGGCTGCGCCAGCATCCCCACGGCGGAGTGCCTGCCCGTGCCTATGCCGGAAATCATGTCAAAGGTGTAGAGCTTGCTGTCGCCGCCGCCCGTGCCGCACACGTCGGTGTTGGTGGCGGAGTTGGGCGTGAGCGTGCTGAACATCAGGCGCGAAGTGAGGTTCACCCAGGAGGCGTCCGCAATCTGGCGTTCGCCCACAGCGGTGGTGGCATCGTTCTCGCCGCGCTCAACAAAGTCCATGAACCAGCCCGAGCGGGTGTTGGGGGTGTCGCCCGCAGTGGGGGCGCTTGCAAGCCAGCCCCAGAAGAAGGCTTGGCTGGGCTTGAAGTAGTTGACGCCATCTTCGGTCCTGTCCTTCACAACCTCCTGCAGGTAGCTGCGGTCGGGAATGATGGCATCGCCATTGTTGCGGCTCAGAACCTGCTCAGCCCGGTGGTTGAAGTTGCTGTAGACGGTGTAGAAGGTGTCAATCTTCGTGGTTTGGGCATCGTCCTTCTCAAAGTACTTGCCCGTTCCGAAGCTGACGAAATGCACGCCATTGCCCGCGCCTTCCAGAATGGTGGGCGCCACGGTGATGGGCTGCGGTTCCGTGTTGCCGTCTCCATCAGCGGAAGTCGTGGCGATGAAAAGCGGCTTGACGGCGCCTTCTTGGCAGGAGCCACTGCTATAGCAGTTCGCCAGCGTCGCGGTGTTCCAGCCGGTGGAATCTATGCCCTTGAACTTGAAGGCCCAAAGCTGCCCGTGAAGGTCGCCGGCGTAGACGTATTCCGTCACGCCGCCCACGCCGGTGAAGGCTTCCAGATTCAGGATACCCGTGGGGTGCGTGGCTTGCAACGCCTGAATGCGCGGCAGGCGCAGCTTCCAGTAGTTGGTGCCCTGCGTCCACGCAGTGCCAGCCGCCTTGTCCAGCGCCAGCAGGAAGATGTTGGCATCGCCATTGCCCCGGCGGGCGGTATCGTCGCCCGCGTAGCTGTTCACACCGGCGGGCACCATGGCAAACCAGCGGTAGACGGCGGGCGTCGGCAGCGTGGTGGTGGCGTCTGCTTCGGTGAAGAGGAGCTTGACAATGCGCGCCTGCCCCAGCACGTAGCCCATGTCGGGGTCGTCGGCGTCGGTGAACTCCCAGAGCACCTTGCTTGCGTCAAAGGCTTCGGGGTTGGTCACGTCCAAGGCAAACACGCCCCGTCCGCCGCCGCCCGTGCCGCTCACCAGCACGCTGCGCCAATCGCAGTCGGTGTCGCCGGTATTGGGGCTGTTGGTGACGGTGCAATCGCCCTTGAGGTTCGCATCGCCAATCACGGGCGTGGCGTCCACGTACAGCTGATGCCGGTAGGCCGGGTCAGTCAGGGCGGCGAGCTTGCCCTTCATCCAGCTTGGAATGTAGGCAAACAGCTCGGCAAGCGTGGGTTCCACTTCCGTCACCTCGTCCGTCGTGGCATTCCTCTGCTTGCCGCCGGCGTGGAAGGCGTGCAGCATACCGTCGTTGGCGCCGACGTAGACGGCGGCACGGCGGTAGGTCTGCGCATCAACAAAGGCGTCGTACCCCAAGCCAAGGTTCACCTGGCCAGCCGGCGCGCCCACGTATTTCACGCCCGAGTTGACGATGTCACCAAGCAGGCGGGTGCGCGCGCGGAAGGGTTTGCCCTCCTTGCTCTGGTCGCCGCGCAGCCAGTTGATGCGGTCAGCGGCGGAGGCATTGACACCGTTGATGTCGCCGCCAAGGGCGCTGCTCACGTCCCTAGGCACCGAATCGGCCTTGAACTCAAAGGCGCGGGGGATGCTATGGGTGCTGGTGCCCATGAAGATTTTGCGCGCCTCGTGGCTCGGCAGATTATTGTTGGCGCGCCGTTTTTCCGTGCCGCCGCCCACGACAATGCTTTCAGCAATCACGTCGCCGCTCCAATCGGCGCCGCCAAACTCCGCCTGGAAGCTGGTGCCGCCAATGCCGCCGCTGCTGTCGGCGCCGGCAATCGAGCGGTTTGACGGCGGTTGCTGGTCGCCAAAGATGTCGTCAAACGCTTTGAGCACGCCGCGCGCATTGTCGGGCATGTAGAAGGTGCGCGGCTCGGGGTTGGTGCGGCCATCGGTGTTGTCGCCCTGCGTCTTGGAAAGGTCAGACCACACGGCGTTGCTTTGCGTGCCTTTGGTGTAGGTCGCCTTCCCATTGACCACGGCGCACGTCGACTGGTAGAACGGGTTGCCTGTGCCGCTGTAAATGACACCATCTGCTGGGCACTCGTTCACCTTCGTCGTCGGCGGCGTGAGAAAACCGCCGTACTTGGCGCCCAGCCAGTACTGGCTGCCCCAGTGGTAAGTGCCCGTAGCCGGCCTTTCTGTGCCACCTGTATGGTTCGCCCTCCCCGCGCGGTAGTTATAGCGCGTTGACCAGCCGTTTTCGTTCACGTCAATAAAGTAGGAGGTCAGGCGCAGGCCGGGGCGCTGCTTGGTGGGCTGAGCCGTCCAGCCCGTGCCACGGATATCGTGCGTGTGTGCCCAGTACGCCATGCCGGGGATAAAGCTCCAGACGTTGCGCGTTTTTTCGCTCACATGCGTCATGTTGGCAGGGAACGTTTTTTCAGCGTCCGGGGTATCCGTGCTCTGGCTCGTATTCTGGCCGTCCTTATAGCTCGCAGATTCGCCGGTTTCAAAGGCATGCACCACGTCGCGCCAGTGTTTGATGTCCAGCTCGTTCTGGCTGGCAACCTTGCCCGCCATGGTGTGGCGCAGCTTGTCTTTGTCACCACCGTTGACGGGGTCGTGCGTATAAAGGTCACCGATGACAAGGATGGAACTCTTCAGGCAGGTGTAGTCGCCGTCTTTGGTGTAGCCAAGGGTGGAGTCATAGGGGTCAAGCCCGGCCCAGTCGGTGTAGGCGGGGAAGCCGTCTTTCATGGTGTCGTCCAGCCCCCAAATGGCAGCCTCTGAGGGACCAAGCCCCTGCATGTAGCGCAGCGCCTCGTAGTACATCTCGGCCACGTTGTCGTATTGCTTGTAGTTGCCCTTTTTGTCGGGGTTGCGGCCAAAGCGGTTGAAGTAGTTAATCACGCCGCTCACGCCCTCCGGCCTGCCTTCGGGGTTTTCAACAAGTACGCCGGTTTCCGTGTCCCATTCCTTTTTGGAATTGGTTCCATCTTTCTTCACCCCGGTGTGGGTGTAGGTGTTGGGGCCCACGTATTTCATGGGCGCGCGCAGCAGCGCGCCAAAGCGCCCCTTGTAGTCGTCGGTGTCGTGCGCGGCGGTCTGGTCAATGGCGTAGCCGAAGGCACCCACGCGCAGATTGTCAGCATATTTCTGAATCACGCCCGTGGGCTTTTTCTTGCCATTCGGATATTCCACACACATGTGGTAGTCGCGCACGTCCTTGGCGTCGCACACCTTGACACGGGCGTAGAAGAAGTCGTCGCCGGAGAGGAGGGCGTCTTCATCCTCCAGGTAGCACTTGCTGGTGGAATCGAAGGGCGTTTTGGTTTCGCCCGTGTCGTCATGCCTGTTAGCGTTATTGAAAATGTCGCCACCGCATTTGAATGAGCCTTTGACGATGCCGGTAATCCACTGGTGACCGGCGACACTGTCGCCAAACCAGACGCGCTGGCCGTCCTCGTCCGCCTCGCAGTCAGTGTCGAAGTCGCACGAATCGTGCGCGCTGGTAGGCCAGAAGGCGTTGCGGCGCGCGTAGTGGAAGTCATTCACCGCGCCGCCAGCGCCAACCTGATAGTTGTAGGGGCCGTAGTCGCAATGCTGGTTGATACCGCCCATGGGATGCACACCAAAATGGATGCGGTTTCCAATACTGGCAATGAAAAGCCGTTCTTTTGCAGGGGTGTCTGAATCGTCATCAGGCCTGCTGGCGTCCTGCTCATCCAGCGCCTCAATCATTTCGCTGGGAATGGCGCCTGCATAGTTGCCGCCGCCATCGCTCTTGCGCAGCACCTTGGTGGGGAAGTAGCTGCTGTGCTTGAAATAGCACCCGGGGCCGCGCGTCTCTGTTTTCTCCTCTGCCGTGCCGTTCTCACCCATCAAGGTAACGCTGGTGACTTGTGCCGTGCCTTCGGGAATGTAGGCGCGCTGAAGGACGGTGGTGGTCGCCGTGTCAATGACGCGGTCGCCGCCCGTGAGTGCCAGACGCACGATGTCCATGGCGGAACTGGTCGCCCAGTTCAAGAAGTTGCCGCTGAACTCGTCGTCGTGGTCGTCGCCGCCGCCGCAGCGCGCGCCTTTTTCGCCGCTCCTGATGGTGCCCTTGCGCGTGATTTCAAAGTACTGCTCCGTCTTGTTATAGCGGTAGCACATTTCGTGGTTGTAGTAGCCGATGTACTCGTCCGCAGGGTCGTACGTTTCTTCGCGATATTGCACGCCCACCGTCGGAAATTCCACCGAGGGGGCGAGCAGCATGGTGGGACGGTCGCCCTCCACCTGCGAATACAGTGGCTCGGTGGCGATATCGGCTTCCAGAATGGTGTCGCCGCCAGTGGTTTGCGCAGATGCGGGCAGCAGGGCAATGCTGCCGAGCGCGGCGCCAGCGGCTGCGGCAAGCAGCCAGGTGCGCGGGCGCAGGAAGGAGGGGGTAGCGGTCATGGCGTGTTCTCCTTGGGTTGAATTCAGTTGCGGTAGAGGGTTTGCAGCACGGTCTGGGTTGTGCTGCGCGGGCCAAAGCCCATGGCAGTGACGCGGTAAAGCTGCTCGCCGGTGGTGGCCTGGCCTTCGGGCGTGGCGCTGTTGTATTGACCAGTGACCATGCCGGAGCGCACGGCGGAGAGTTCGCTGACGTTTTCAATGACGTAGCTCGGCGGCAGGGCGGGCTGGACGCCCTCGCCTGTGGGAGCGCCGGCGTTCTGGAAGCTGCGGCCTGTGTGGGCGCCAAAGGCGGTGGTGTCGGTGCCGCCTTTGTAGTCAGCCTCAAGCCATGAGGCATTTTTGTCTTTGCTGGTTTCTAGGGCACAAAGGCCTTTCCATGTGCCGTTGCTCTGGCAGCCAGAGCCGGGGAAGCGGGCGTTGCCGGCCTTGAACGCGGCGGTGCGGCTGTTTCCGGCGGTGTTGGGACCCTGGAGGTCCACCTCGGCATCAATGAGGGCGGCTTCGGCGGATTGCAGGGCAAGCTGCATGTCGCGGTCATTCCTCGCGCCGTGTTCGCCCATGGTGGCAATCTGCATGGAGGCGACGCCAAGCATGGAAACTATGACGAGCAGCAGCAGGACGACGATGAGGGACATGCCGCGCTGCGGCTGCAGGCGCTGGATTGGCAGGTAAAGGTGGTTCATGGCTGGGTTCCCTTCTCTTGTTCTGGTCAGACGCTGCCGCCGGTGGTGCTGGGGTCGCGCGGGACGACGACGTCGCACGGTGGAATGTCGGTGCTGGCGCTTGCGCCGGGGTCGCCAGCGGACTGGTAGCCCTGGTTGAGGCAGTTGCGGACGTTGACGGTGAAGATGTAGGGCTGGCGCAGGCGGGCGTCGTTGATGGTGTATTCCCCGCCAAAGCCCTCGCCAAGGGGGTAAATGGTTGCATCATCTCCCTGTGCTACCGCCTGCCCTCTCTGGATTGGGCGGTCGCCCGCGCGCAGCACCAGGCCAATGCGCAGGGTGCGCACGCGCCGCCAGTTGGTTTGGGTGGCGGCGGTGTCGCCACTGACGGCCATCTCGCCAGCAGTGAGGTAGCGGCTGGGGACGAGTTTGGCGTGCCCGGTGTCGGCGCCTGAGGCGTCGGCCTTGGTGTTGGCGGTAATGTTGTCTACGCCATAGAGCACTTTAAAGCTCTCCACGCCCTTGACGAGCGGAGTGGCGGGGGTGCTGAGGTTGCCGCTTTCCTTGGTGGTGTAGCGGCAGTAGAGGGTGGGTTCGCCGGTTTCGGGGTCAGTGTCTACATAAAAGACGCTGACGGCGCGCTCGGTGCGGATTTCGGTGTCGTGGGCGTCGCCTGCGCCAAGGGCGTCACCGCTGCAGACCATCATGGAGCCGTCGGCGTCCGAGAGGCTGTCGCCTTTGTTGACGGCCTGATAACGGAGCACAAGGGTGTCGCTGCATTTGCCGGCTTGCGGGCAGTAGCTGGCGTCGCCTTCGTTGACGGTGAGCTGTTTGGTGCTGGAGTTGTAGGTGACGGCACCGTTGCCAGCGGCGGGCTTTTTGCCGCTGAAGCCGCTGATGGGCGCCATCATGCCCGTGGGGTCAACCTGCCCGTTGGCGGCTTTGTAGGTCTGCGGGGTGCCCTGATAGGTGCGGGTGACAAAACCAATGTCTTCAAAACCCGTTTGCACGGCAAGGCGCTGGATGATGTCGGCGGCAAAGCGGGCGTCGTCACGCAACTGGCCGGCGGCATCGACGGTGCCGGCGCTGCGGCCCGTGGTGGTGAAAACAGACAGGGCCGCCAGAATGACCATGAGGCCAACAACGAGGGCGACCATCAGCTCAATGAGCGTCAGGCCGCGCTGCCGGGCAATGCGCCGCAGGCGGCGCAGGGTGGTGGGGGTTGTGGTCAGGTGTGCCATTTCTTTCTTCCCTTGATTAGTGCTGCCCAGCCGGGGTGACGGGGAGGACGATGAAGGGGCGGGCGACCGTTTCGCCCGTCCAGGCTTCGGTGGCACCCTTGACAACGCCTTGGGCGTCTTCACGTTCCCAGCCCATCTTGATGACGATGATGTCGCCGGTGTTGTTGCAGTTCCAATGGGGGGCGCCCTTGTGGTTGCCGCCGGTGTTGTCGGTGTCGTATGGCTGGGAGTCTTTGCAGACGGCGACGTAGGCGCCGGGCAGCGCCTGGTCAAAGCGGTACGCCCAGTCTCTTACTTGCGCGGTGGCAAGAGCCGTGCCGGGCGTGTCGCCTGCTTCGTCTGTAAAGGGGCCGATGGTGTCGTCAGCAGTGGTGGGCGCCGTGCCGCCATAGACGGCTTGCGCAGTTTGCGCAGCCAACAGGTAGGGGCTGCCGGCAGCGCCAGAGACGCGGGCGTTGGAGCGAATCATTTCCGCCATTTCGCGCGCGAGGTTGATGGCAACAGACTGGTTGCGGGCATCACGGCTGTACTTGAGCGCCGAGGCCTGCAGACCTGCAACGCCAAGCAGCCCAAAGGAGAGCACGACGATGGAGACGAGCGCTTCCAGCAGGGAGAAACCGCGCTGCCGACGTGCGGGCGCGGCGCGGCGCAGGCGCCGCAGCGAAGTGGGGGAAAGGTTAAGGTGCGACATGCCCGCGATTGTGGCAGCACTCGCGCCCGCCGCAAGACCGCTTGTCAGAAAAAAAGTGCCGTTTGTCGGAAGCCGGGCGGCAGAAGACGAAAACAGTAAGAACAACCCCTCCCCTCGCCCTGCGCTGCGTCAGCGTCACGGAGGGGGAGATAGAAAATAGCATCATACCCACTCGAAATATATTTTATCTCCGGCTTATGTTGCCGGCGATGAATGTATACCCTGGCAAATAAGGCACTTTTTCGGGGCAACGGGAAACTTTTCTTGGAGCGGGCGGCTCGTTTGCCGCTTCGCAGCGCGCGCGCCGCAGCTATGCGACACTGCGCGCCTTTCTTTCCACTCACTCACAGGTTTTTTCCTATGAAGACGATGATGACTTGGCGCGCTGGCCTGCTGGCGGCGCTTGTGGCCGTGACGCTGCCGGTGGCGGCGCAGGAGGCGGCGATTCGTGAAAATCTGGCGCGGCGTATGCCAAACCTGCCCAAGATTGATGAGGTGCGCGAGACGCCGATGGCGGGTCTTTATGAGGTGCGTTCGGGCGCAGACATCATCTATACCGACGCAAAGGGCGATTTCATTCTGCACGGCTCGCTGCTGGATACGCAGTCGCGCAAGAACCTGACGGAGGAGCGCATCGAGAAGCTCACCGCGATTGATTTCAGCAAGCTCAACACGAAGAACGCGATTCCTATCGTCTACGGCAAGGGCACGCGCAAGCTGGCGGTGTTTGAAGACCCGAACTGCGGCTATTGCAAGCACTTTGAGAAAGATGTGGCGCAGATTGACGATGTGACGATGTACGTGTTCCTGGTGCCTATCCTCGGGCAGAACTCGCACGAAAAGGCCAAGCAAATCTGGTGCGCGAAGGACCGCGCAAAGACGTGGACGGACTGGATGCAGCACAACGTGGCGCCTTCGGGCGACGGCAAGTGCGATACCAAGGCGCTGCAGGAGAACATTGCTTTTATCCGCGCGCACCGCATCACGGGCACGCCGACGATGGTGTTTGCCGACGGCTCGCGCGTGGCGGGCGCGATTGGCAAGCAGCGCATTGAAGAGCGTCTGGCGCGCAAGTAATCAATACCTCCCCTCGCCCCCGCCGTGGCGCCAGCAACGGACAGGGGGAAAGGGGTAGGGGTGAGGGGGATTGCACAAACGCTTGCCGCCACGCTTGGCGGCAGCGTGGCGCCCCCTCTCCCTGCACCCTCTCCCCCCGCCGAGCCGCTGCGCGGCACGCAGGGGAGAGGGAATATCTTTGTATCCCGCATCAACCGTGATTTAACAGCGCCATGACAAACGCCGCAGCCCCCTCCCCCGCCGTGCGCTATGTGGTGCGCGCTGCCATTCCTGCGGCGCACCGCTGGCAGGTGGAGATGCACATCGCGCAGCCGCACGCGGGGCAGCGCGTGTCGCTGCCGGTGTGGGCGCCGGGCAGCTATCTGGTGCGCGAGTTTTCGCGCTTTCTGGACGGGCTGCACGCCGAGTGCGACGGCAAGCCGTGCGCGCTTGAGCGCGTGAACAAAAACACCTGGGCGCTGCATGGCGCCGCCGGGCAGCCGGTGGTGCTGCGCTACGAGGTGTATGCGTTTGACGCTTCGCCGCGCGGCGCGTGGCTGGATGCGGAGCGCGGCTTTTTCAGCGGCACGGCGCTGCTGCTGCGCGCGCATGGAGCCGATGAATTGCCGCACGCGCTGGAGGTGCTGGCGCCGCCGGAGGCGCCCGACTGGAGCGCAGCGGTGGCGCTGGAAGCAGCGACGGCAGACAGCGTGGACGCGCGCGGCTTTGGCACCTACGGCGCACCGAGTTACGAGGCGCTGGTGGACGCGCCGCTGGTGATGGGGCGGCTCTGGCAGGGCAGTTTTGAGGCGGGTGGCGTGACGCACCGCTTCGCCATCACGGGCGCAACGCCCGCGTTTGACGGCGCGCGCCTGCTGCGTGACGCGCAAACAATCTGCCAGACGGCGATTGCCATGTGGCAGACGCCGGGGAACAGCGCCCCGCCCTTTTCCAGCTATCTGTTCATCCTGCACGTGGGCGGTGACGGCGGACTGGGCGGGCTGGAGCACGCGAACTGCTGCGCGCTCGGCTGCGGGCGGCAGAACCTGCCGCGCCTGCACGCGGAGGCGGAACATGCGCCCTCGGAAGGCTATCTGCGCTTGCTCGGGCTGATTTCGCACGAGTATTTTCACGCCTGGTGCGTGAAACGCCTGCGACCGTTTGAAGAATATGATTTTGAATGCGAAAACCTCACAGAACTTCTCTGGTTTTTTGAAGGTTTCACGACATATTACGAAGACATTGTGCTGCGGCGCGCCGGACTGCTGAGTGACGCTGGTTATCTGCAGCGCCTGCTGCAGCATATTGAACACCTGCAGCGTTCGCCCGGGCGCCTGCGGCAATCCGTGGCGCAAGCGAGTTACGACGCCTGGCTGCGTTTTTACCGCCCCGATGAAAACACGCCCAACAGCACGGTGAATTACTACGCCAAGGGCGCGCTGGTGGCGCTGTGCCTGGATTTGACGCTGCGCGCCGAGGGGCGCGGCACGCTGGACGACGCCATGCGCGCACTCTGGCAGCGCCACACCGTCGCGCCCGATGTGGCGCTGCGCGAGGCGGACATCACCGTGGCGCTGGCGCAGGCGGGCGGGCGCTCGTTTGAAAAAGAACTCGCCGCCTGGGTGCATGGCACGGACGAACTGCCCGTGGAGTCGCTGCTGGCCGGTTGCGGCGTGCGCGTGCGCCGGCACGCAGCAAGCGTGGCGCAGGCGCTGGGCGTGGCCGTGCGCGAGGAAGGCGGCTGCGTCACCGTGAGCAAAGTGCTGGACGGCAGCGCCGCTGCGCGCGCCGGCCTGCAGGCGGGCGATGAATGGCTGGCCGTGCAGCAGGCCGAGGACAACGAAGGCGTGGGCGACTTCTGGCGCATCCGCCAACTCAAGGAAGTCATGCTCTACGCGCACCCCGGGCAGCGCGTGCTCGCACTCGTCGCGCGCGACGGGCGGCTCTGCCACCTGCTGCTGACGCTGCCGCCTGCTGGCTCACCGCAAACCCAACGCTGGGAACTCGTGCCCCCACCGCCCGATGTTGGCGACTGGCCGGGGGCGTGAAGTGCTGTTTTTACACGTATACCGGCAATAAATACACTGCATTGCCGGCTTATGAAGACGGCAGCGCATTGATACCATGCCAAATAGCACAAAAAACCGCCCCAAAGGGCGGTTTTGCATTCCTCCGGATTTCAGCGCGCACCGCCGCCGGAATGCGTGTCCAGCCACTGCCGCCCGAGGGAAGTCAGGCGGTAACGCTGGCTGCGGCTGTTGGGTTTGCCGGGTTTGGTCATTTTTATGACGCCCTGCTCCAGCGCCGGCACCAGATAACTCTTGCGGAAATGCTCCCGGTCGACCAGCCCCAGAGCATCCTGCATGGCTTGCCGTGTCATGGCGCCATCCATCCGCGACAGGAGTGCCCCGACTTGCGGGGTAACTTGTGGGGTGACTTCCGTGATAACTTGCGGGGTGACTTCCGTGATAACTTGCGGGGTGACCTCCGTGATAACTTGCGGGGTGACTTGCGGGGTAACTTGCGGGGTGACTTCCGTGATAACTTGCGGGGTAACTTGCGGGGTGTCTACCGCAGAAGCCAATGGATGCCTTGGCAAGCGAACCACGAAGGCGATGCGCTCGTCATCCGTCTCGAACAGCGGTGCGGGTGAGCCGTTGGCCGCCATTTCCTTCAAAATTTTCGGGATGCCGGTGGAGCGCCCTTCGGTCATGTCCAGCTCCTTGAGGAATTCCCCAATGCGCCGGTTGCGGTAGCGGCGGCTGACCAAGCGCCCCGCCTGAAAATCCTCCATCCGGATTGAGCGGTCCGGCCCGGGGAAGCTCAGGATGACCAGCTCCTCATTGCTGATGCGCACTTCAATGGGTTCGCGCTCCTCGTAGGAGCGGTGATAGACCGCGTTGACCAAAGCCTCCTCAATGGCGGCGTAGGGAAAGTTCCAGACCCGCGTGGCCTCTGCCCTGTCCGAATGCTTGATGACCGTTTCGCGCAGGTAGTTGCGCTGGATGTAGCCCAGTGCCTCGCGCGTCATGCGCGCCAGTGGCCCCTTGAAGGTTTTTTCCTCAAAGCGGTCGCCGCCCGCGCCTTCGGGAAACCAGACCACATCAATCTGCGCGCCGGGGAAAAACCGCTCCGGCGCCTCATTGAAAAACAGCAGCCCCACGTTCTTGGGCCACGGCGCCTCGGAGGGGCCGCCCGCCACGTTCATCTGCCGCGCCAGCGCCTCCACCGTCAAGCTCGGCGCGTGCGCCGCCAATGCGCTGCCCACCTCTTGCAAAAACTCCTGCATCAGGGGTTTTGAAAGCTCATCAATCTGTGCCGACTGGTTGTAGCGGTCATCGAACGGCACCTTGGCGGCCAGGCTCAACAGCTCCTGCTCAATCTCCCCCTTGGCTTCCACCGTGCTGCTGTAGCGCCGGACGTAGTAGCGCCAGACCTTGCGTTTGGCCGTCACCGCCTCTGGCGCCTTGTAGGGGCGGTTCTGGCCGCCCGGCGCCCACAGCACAAGCAGCTTGCGCCCCTCAAACTCCTCAACGCTCAACACAGGGAAATACGGCGGCTGAATCAACTGGCAGTGCGCCAGCAGCTCCCGCTGGATTTTGTCCAACTGTTTGTCTGGCAAACCCTGCGGCGGAAATACCGGCTGCCCATTGGCGTCACAATCCTGCCCAATCACCACGTAGCCGCCGCCGAGGTTTTCAAAGTCGTTGGCAAAGGCGCATATGGTGCGAATCACCGCATCCGGGTTCCAGCCCGCCTTGTATTCGATGCGCTCGCCTTCGACCGTGCGCTGGCGCAGCAGGTCAGTGAGATTGATGGGAAGTTTCGTCATGTCAAAGCCACCTCCGCGTGCGCATCACGTACTGCCAATTTGCCCAAACAAATTCGCGCACAAAAAAACCGCCCTTGGGGGGCGGTTTGTTGTTCTTTGGAGCGGGCGATGGGAATCGAACCCACGTCTTGAGCTTGGGAAGCTCAGGTCCTACCATTGAACGACGCCCGCGCTGCCGTCAGGAAGCGGCGGATTGTAGTGCAGCGGCGGCGGCTTTTCCACTCATCACGGCGCCTTCCAGTGTGGCGGGGTACGGGCCGGCGATGTAGTCGCCGCAGGCGAGCAGGCCGCGCGCGACGCGCATGGGTGGGCGCTGCAGCGCGGGGGTGCAGGCGAAGGTGGCGCGGCGCTCGCAGATGGTGTGCAGCGGCTGCGCGGCGATGCCAAGGGCGTGCGCCTGCGCCAGCGTTTGTTGTTCCTCTTGTTGCCTGTCGCCGCTGCTGGCGCTGATGACGAAGGCGAGGATGTTGCCGCCCTGCCCTTCCCCTGCGATGGCGCTGCGGTTGAAGATGAATTGCGCGGGCGCGCCCGCGCCGCTGTGCAGCGCGAGCATGGGCGGCAGGCGGCGCGCGGTGGGGATGTCGGTGCGCGCGTAGACGCAGGTGATGGGGCGCATGTCAAGCGCGGCGGCGGTGGCGCTCCAGCTTTGCAGTTCAGCGGCGAGTGCGGGGGGCGCGTCGCTGGCGGCGCTTGCTGCGAGGCGCGCGGCGCCGGGGGCGTCGGTGGCGAGCAGCACGGCGTCAAACGTCTGGCCGCCCAGTTCGTCATCCACAAACCAGCGTGCTTCATCCGGCAGCCAGTGCAGCGCCCGCACGCGCCGCCCAAGATGGAGCGCGGCGCCGCGCACAGTCAAAAAAATCTCGGCGGCTTCGGGCAGCAGTGCGCCCAGCGGCACGCGCGGCAGCAGCATGTCAGACGATGCGCGGCTGTGTAGCGCGTCGCGCAGCACGCGCAGGAAGACGGCGGCGCTGGCCTGCGCGGGCGGGGTGTTGAGCGCGGAGAGGCAAAGCGGCTCAATGAAATCGGCGATGACGCGCGGCGGCAGCGCGGCGCAAAGCTGCGCCACGTCAAGCTGCTCGTCACACGCAAAGCCGCTGCGCTGCCACGCGGCAGCGGTACGCAGCAGCGCCCAACGCTCGCCCCAGCGCCAGCCGCGAGCCGTGGCAATGCCGGCCAAGGCGTGCAGCGGCGCAGGCAGGGGCGGCAGCTTCAGCCCGCTGCCGTCGGCATGGCGCAGCGCGAGCGGCAGGCGCAGGAAGGCGCGCTCTTCATGCACGCCAAGTTCGCGCAGCAACGCGAGGGTGCGCGTGTAGGCGCCGATGAGGATGTGCTGGCCGCTGTCGAGCACTTCGCCGCCCGCCAGCGGCACGCTGCGCGCGCGGC
>JAFRYL010000181.1 GCA_017437605.1 Ottowia sp.
AAAAAGACGCTGCCATGCTCCTGCGCCTGCCCGCCGCCATCGCGCTCTACCACTGCGGCTACGGCGCAGGCTTCTGGCGCGGCCTGCTCGACGCTCTGCGCGGCAAACAGGGCAGTGCAGATGCGGCAAGGCTGACGCGGTGAAAAAGGCGTAAAAAGCGATACCTATGTCAAATATCTTTGTTTGCCGGCTTATGAAGCCGGCGATGATGTGATACCCATTGCATTCAATGACTGCCTGACAATAGCGGCTTTTCATCGTTCCCTCCACTGCCATGAGCCAAGCACCTGACCAGTCTTTTTTGCCCTTTGCGCGCCCGGACATTGGCGAGGCGGAGATTGCGGCTGTGGCCGCCGCGATGCGTTCGGGCTGGGTGACGACGGGGCCGCAGGCGCGCGCGTTTGAGGAGGAGTTTGCGGCCTTCATCGGCGGCGGGGTGCAGGCGGTGGCGGTGAACAGCGCAACCGCCGGGCTGCATCTGGCGCTGGAGGCGCTTGGCATAGGCGCGGGCGATGAAGTCATTGTTCCCTCGCTCACCTTCACGGCGACGGCGGAGGTGGCGCGCTATCTGGGCGCCGATGTGCGGCTGGTGGACGTGGACGCGCGCACGCTGTGCGTGGACGCGGCGGCGGTGGAGGCGGCGATAACGCCCCGCACGCGCGCCATGCTGCCGGTGCATTACGGCGGGCTGGCGTGCGACATGGCGGCGCTGCATGCGCTGGCCGAGCGGCACGGCCTACATGTGGTGGAGGACGCGGCGCACGCGCTGCCGACGACGAGCGGCGGGCATCGCATCGGCAGTCTGGCGGGCAGCAGCGCGGCGGTGTTCAGCTTCTATGCGAACAAGACGATGACGACGGGCGAGGGCGGCATGGCGGTGGTGCGCGATGCAAAGCTGGCGGCGCGCATGCGCGTGATGCGGCTGCACGGCATCGACCGCGATGCCTTTGCGCGCTTCACCAGCCGCACGCCCGCTTGGTATTACGAGGTGGTGGCGCCCGGCTTCAAATACAACATGACGGACGTGGCCGCCGCCCTTGGGCGCGTGCAGTTGCAGCGTGTGGAGGCGATGGCGCAGCGGCGCGCGGCGCTGGCGGCGCGCTATCTGGAGGAGTTGCGGGATTTGCCGCTCACGCTGCCCGCTGCGGCGCCGGAGAGAGAGGCGCACGCCTGGCACCTGTTTGTGCTGCGGCTGACGGACGAGGCGCGCATCGGGCGCGATGACTTGATAGACGCGCTGGCGCGGCGCGGTGTGGGTTGCAGCGTGCATTACGTGCCGCTGCACCGCCAGCCCTATTGGCGCGACCGCTACGCGCTGCGCCCGGAGCAGTTCCCGCAGGCGGAAGCCGCATGGCAGCGCATGTTGAGCATTCCGCTCTTTTCTGCCATGAGCGATGAGGAACAGGGTCGCGTGATTGCGGCGCTGCGCGCGGAGCTGGCATGACAGAAGGCGTGGGGGCGGCGCCTTTGAATGAAGTGCAGCAGCGCCGCTGCATGGGCTGGAGCGCGCGTGCCTGGCTGCGCGTGTGGCGCGGCGTGATGCAGGGCATGGGGGATTGGCGCGGCGAAAGCGCGCTGGAAGTGGGCGCGGGCGTGCATTCCTCGCTCGCGCCGCTGCTGCTGCAAAAAGTGCAGCGCGTGGAATGCTCGGCGCTGGACGCCGCCACGCTGCCCGTGCTGCAGGCGCGGCACGCTGCGCTGCTGGCGCCCGAAGATGCTGCGCGCATCAGCACCAGCGTGCAGGACGTGCGCGCGCTGCGCGGGCGCTGGGACTGCATCGTGATGAAGTCGGTGCTGGGCGGCCTGTTTCGCATGGGCGACGCAGACGGCGTGGCGCACATGCAGGCGCTCATTGCCCAGCTGCGGCGCGAACATTTGACAGAAGGCGGCTGGCTCATCAGCTTGGACAATGGGCGCACGGCGCTGGAGCCGTTGTTTGCTGGCTTCGGCGCGCGGCGCAACGGCTGGCGCTTTTTTGCGGCAGGCGACTTTCCACCCGCGCAAGTGGCGCGCGGCTTCGGCGTGCTGGGCGCGTTTTCCGCCGCCACGCGCCTTGGCGCCGTGGGGCACGCCGTGGACGATGCGCTGTATGCGGTGGACTACGCGCTCGCGCCGCTCACGCAGCGCCATGCCGTGTTGGGGCACGGCTGGAAGGCGGGTGTGGGATGATGAAAAACGATGGGTATAAATTGGTTGCCTGCATAGCTTGCCGGCAATCATATGAAATAACGATGGGTATAGGTTTGCAGCATGGATGGAAAGCGCCTGTTTGATGTGCTCGTGTGCCTGCTGGCGCTGCCGCTGGTGCTGCCGCTGCTGGCGCTGCTCGCGCTCTGGGTGCGGCTGGATTCGCCGGGGCCTGCGCTGTTTGTGCAGCAGCGCGTGGGGCGCGGCGGGCGGCTGTTTGCCATTCACAAGCTGCGTACGATGGCGGTGGACAGCGACGGCGCGCTGGCGCACGGCGCGGGCGATGCGCGCATCACGCGCGCGGGGCGCTGGCTGCGGCGCAGCAAGCTGGACGAGTTGCCGCAGCTTTTTGACGTGCTCGTCGGCCACATGAGCCTGGTGGGGCCGCGCCCGGAACTGCCGCGCTACGTGGCACTGTATCCCGACGATGTGCGCCGCGCCGTGTTGAGCGTGCGCCCGGGCATCACAGACCGCGCCGCCATCGCCTTCCGCGACGAAGAAGAACTGCTGGCCGCCGCCGCCGACCCGGAGCGCGAATATGTCGAGCGCATCCTGCCGCGCAAGCAGCAGCTTTATCTGGACTACGTGGCGCAGCACAGCGTGGCGGGCGACGTGCGCATTCTGCTGGATACGCTGCGCGCGGTGCTGTGTCACAAATGTTATGAAAACAAGAGCACGCAACCGTCATATGTTGAGAGAGATGATGCGCCATGATTGACAAGAAATCAGCCCCGATGGACACCTCTTGCCTTTTTACTCTGATACGCAGTGTCACGCGCAGTGTGCGCAGCGCCTCGTGGCTGCTGGATGTGCCGCTGGCGGCGCTGGCGTGGCTGGCGGCGTACTGGCTGCGCTTCAACTTTGACGTGCCGGCAGACGAGCGCGCGCAGGCGCTGTTCACGCTGCCGGCGGCGCTGGGCTGCATGGCGGTCGGGCTGCTGGCGGCGCGCGTGCCGCGCCTGTCGTGGCGCTTCGTTTCGCTGGCGGACCTGCGGCGGCTGGCGGCGGGTGTGGCGCTGGGTACGCTGCTGCAAACCGCGCTCATCATGGGGCTGCGCGTGGACGATTTCCCGCGTTCCGTGCTGCTGATTTCTTTCGTGCTCACGCTGCTGGCGCTGCTGCTGGCACGCGGCGCGTGGCGCAGCGCTGCCGAGGGGCTGCACGCCGCGCCACTGCACGCCAAACCGCTCCTCATCGCGGGCGAGCTGGCCGACGCTGACCAGGCGTTGCGCGCGCTGCGCGGGGCCGAAG
>JAFRYL010000182.1 GCA_017437605.1 Ottowia sp.
CGCATTGCTGACGCAATGCGGCGCACCCCACCCTGCCCTCCCCCTCCGTCCAGCCGCGTCGCGGCCGGCGAAGGAGAGGGACTGTTCTTTTTTGCCCGCCCTACAAATACCATCACAATTCATGCCTTATTGCCGGCTCAACAAGCCGGCGACACACATATACCCATGTGAAGCAAACGCCGCACACCGGCAGCCGCGCGCGCCCGCATAATCGCGCCCTTTTCCTCTCCACCTTCCCCATGTTCAAGAACCTCACCTGCTACCGCCTTGGCGACTGGCCCCAAAGCGCCACCGAACTGGACGCCGCCCTGCAAACCCAACCCTTCACCCCGTGCAGCGCCACGCAAGCCAAGTCTGTGGGCTGGGCGCCGCCGCGCGGCCACGAGCACGGCGCGCTGGTGGAGGCCGTGGACGGGCAATGGATAGCCCAGCTCGTCATAGAAACCAAGGCCGTGCCCGCCGACGCCATACGCCGCCGCGTGGACGAGGAAGCCGCGCGCATTGAAAAGGAAAGCGGGCGCCCCGTCGGACGCAAGGAGCGCAAAGACATGAAGGACGACGCCCTGCTCGCGCTGCTGCCGCAGGCGTTTCCACGCCGCACCACCGTCACCGTGTGGATAGACCCGCAGCGCCGCCTGCTGCTGCTGGACACCGCCAGCGCCCCGCGCGCCGACATCGCCACCAGCGCGCTGTCGGACATTTCCGGCGCCGGCTGGCATCTGGCGCCGCTCATCACGCGCACCGAGCCGCGCACGGCGATGGGCGCGTGGCTGGCTGATGAAGATGCGCTGCCCGCCGGCTTTGCCATCGGAATGGAATGCGAACTCAAGGGCAGCGGCGACGAACCCGCCAGCGTGCGCTTTGCGCGCCACCCGCTGCACGCGGACGACATGCGCCAGCACATTAACACGGGCAAACTGCCCGTGAGCCTGGCGCTCGGCTGGCAGGAGCGCGTCAGCTTCAGCCTCACGCGGCAGCTGCAGCTGAAAAAAATCCGCTTTGACGAGGGCGTGATGCAGGACGCCGGCGACGTGGAAAGCGCCGACGAACGCTTTGACGCCGACATCGCCATCGCTACCGGCGAACTCAGCGCCCTGCTTGACGCGCTGCTCGAAGCGCTCGGCGGCGAGCAGCAAGACGCCTAAAAAAGATTCCCCCTCTCCTTCGCCGTGCGCGCCAGCGCACGGACAGAGGGAGAGGGCGCAGGGTGAGGGTGCGCCGCATTGCGCCAGCAATGCGGCGGCGACATTCAAAACCACATACTCATGTTTGATATGTCGCATTGCCGGCTTCTTGTGCCGGCGATAACTTTATACCTATGACATTTCCCCCTCACCCTACCCTCTCCCCCTGCTGGCGCGGGGGAGAGGGGATGTTTTTTTGCGCCACCATCACATATACCGCAAACATATACAACACATCGCCGGCTTATGTTGCCGGCAATCACAATATACCCACCAAACACCACAAAAAAATCCCCGCCGCAGCGGGGATTTTTGTCAGCAGGCGCTCTGGGCGCCTTATTGCAGTCCGGCCATCTGCGTGGCGCGCTGCATGGCGGCCTGGCGGCGCATCTGCTGCATCGGCACGAGCGGCGGCACCGGCCCTTGGCTTTCATACTTCACCGCCTTGGTGATGTAGATGATGAACAGCACCAGCGCGCACCCGATGCCTGCCGGATAGCTTACTTCGGCGGGCAGCCTGAAGCCTTCGGGCGCCATCAGAATGTAGGTGGTCGTCACCGCCGTCATAAAGGTGGCGGGGAAGGCCGTGACGATGGAGCTGAAACGGTATTTCTCATGCTTGATGAGGTAGCCTGTGGCCACCCACAGCGCCACCATCGCCAGCGTCTGGTTGGACCAGGAGAAGTAGCGCCAGAGCGCGTTGAAGTCAATCTGCGTCAGACCCGCGCCAACGAGCATGATGGGCACGGTGACGACGATGCGGCTCAGCCAGCTCTTCTGCTCAATGCCAATCCACTCCGCCACAATCATGCGCACGACGCGGAAGGAGGTGTCGCCCGAGGTAATCGGGCAAATCACCACGCCGACGATGGCCAGCACCGCGCCCACCTTGCCCAGCAGGCCGTTGGAGATGAAGAACACCGCGCCGCCCGGGCCGCTGCCGGCAAGCCCTGCGCTCAGCCCTTCGGGGCCACCGTAAAACGCCATGCCCGCTGCGGCCCAAATCAGGGCAATCACGGCTTCCAGAATCATGGCGCCGTAGAAAATCTTGCGCCCGGAGCGCTCGCCGACCATGCACTTGGCCATGATGGGCGACTGCGTGGAGTGGAAGCCCGAGATGGCGCCGCACGCCACGGTGATGAACATGAAGGGCCAGATTGGGGTGCCCTTGGGGTGCATGTTTTCCAGCACCAGCTCGGGCAGGGTGAAGTCGGGCGAAATAAGCAGCGCGCCCGCCACAAGCACCGCCATGAGCGCCAGCACCGCGCCGAAGATGGGATAGAGCCAGCCGATGATTTTGTCGATGGGCAGCAGCGTGGCAATCGTGTAGTAAATCACGATTTCCCACACCCAGAAGTTCATGGAAAAGCCCGGGGTGATTTTCGCCAGCAGCATCGCGGGCGTGCTGATGAACACGGCGCCCACAAGCATGAGCAGCAGCACGGAGAACACGCGCATGGCATACAGCCCCACGGGGCCGAGGTACTTGCCCGAAATCGCGGCAATGGAGCCACCGCCGTGGCGCTCGCTAATCATGCCGCTCATGTAGTCGTGCACCGCGCCGCCGAGGATGGAGCCGAACACAATCCACAGGAACACCACCGGCCCGAAGCACGCGCCCATGAGCGCGCCGAAGATTGGCCCCGTGCCGGCGATGTTCAGCAGCTGAATCAGCGACGCCTTCCAGGTCTTCATGGGGATGTAGTCCACGTTGTCGCGCAGGACAAGTGAGGGCGTTTGCCTGCGGTCGGGCGCGAACACCCGCTCCACAAACCGCCCATAAATCATGTACCCCAGCAGGAGTATGACAAGCGAGCAAATGAAGGTAATCATGGATATTCCTCGGTGGGTTGCGTCCAAATACCAGAGGTGCGTCGCAGCGGGTGATGCCACTCCTCCATCGCCTGCTGCTGCGCGCCGGCTCCAGTGCGACACACTTTACTAGATTTTTTTACAAGGGACAAAACCGCTGCTTTCTGCAATGGTGATGTATGTCAACGGGTTTGGCGAAAAACAACGGCGATGTAATGCCTGCTGGACGGGTATTTTGTAACTTACGAACCACTGAATTCCCTGGCTCTGCATTTTTCACACTCCGCGCCCCTGCGTACGCCGCCGCAGCGGGCACGTTCCTTTGTAGGGGCACCCCTTGTGGGTGCCCTTGTTTCATGTGCCACGGAAGACGGGCGACCACAAGGGTCGCCCCTACATACTGTTGATGTTTTTCTGTCATTGCCGGCAATGTTAGCCGGCATCCACACGATACCCTGCAAAATCAGGCCGCGCTGGGCGCCGGGTCTGTGCTCGGCGCGGGGGCGGCGCCACCGCCATCGCCGCCGTCCGGCGCGGGGCTGGGGGGCGACGCAATTTCGCTGGGCGGGCGCGGCGGGCGACCTTCCATGATGTCGCGGATTTGCTCCATGTCTATGGTTTCCCACTCCAGCAGCGCCTTGGCAAGGGCGTGCATCTTGTCGCTGTTTTCCTCAATGAGGCGGCGCGCGAGCGCGTACTGCTCGTCAATGATGCGGCGCACTTCGGCGTCCACATGGCGCATGGTTTCCTCGGAAATGTTGGTCGTCTTGGTCACGCTGCGCCCGAGGAAGACTTCGCCCTCGTTCTCCGCGTAGACCATCGGCCCCATCGCCTCGCTCATGCCGTACTTCATCACCATGTCGCGCGCGAGGTTGGTGGCGCGCTCAAAGTCGTTGCTCGCGCCCGTGGTCATCTGGTGCATGAAGACTTCTTCGGCGATGCGCCCGCCAAAGAGCATGGCGATTTGGTTGAGCAGGTATTCCTTGTCGTAGCTGAAGCGGTCGTTCTCCGGCAGGCTCATGGTCACGCCCAACGCGCGCCCACGCGGGATGATGGTGACTTTGTGCACCGGGTCGCACTTCGGCAAAAGCCAGCCGATGAGGGCGTGGCCGGATTCGTGATATGCCGTGTTGCGGCGCTCTTCCTCGGGCATGACCACGCTCTTGCGCTCTGCGCCCATGAGGATTTTGTCCTTGGCACGCTCAAAGTCCTGCATTTCCACCAGCCGCCCGCCACGGCGCGCGGCCATGAGCGCGGCTTCGTTGCACAGGTTGGCGAGGTCGGCGCCACTCATGCCGGGCGTGCCGCGCGCAATGATGTTGGCGCTCACGTTCTGCGCCACCGGAATCTTGCGCATATGCACGTTCAGGATTTGCTCACGCCCGCGTATGTCGGGCAGCGTGACGTAGACCTGCCGGTCAAAGCGCCCCGGGCGCAGCAGGGCGGTGTCCAGAATGTCCGGACGGTTCGTCGCGGCGACGACGATGACGCCGAGGTTGGTTTCAAACCCG
>JAFRYL010000183.1 GCA_017437605.1 Ottowia sp.
ACCACAAGGTCGCCGCCCGCGCACGGCTGGTCGGTGTAGAGCACGCCCCCGGTGGCGTCGGTGCAGCGGAAGGCCTGCGCCTGCGCCGCCAGCGGCAGCGCCAGCGCAAGTGCGGCAAGGGGAAAAGTCTGGCGTTTCATGCGCTCAAGTGTTTCAGAGCGCGCGCGCGCGCGCAAGCGGGGCAGTGTGAGCATCTGTTGCACCTCCGGCAAAAAAAGCGCCGGGTGTGACACGCAAGCGCGCCGCCAGTTCCACCGCACAACAGACGCGAGAAAGCCTTTTCCCCGTCGCCGCATGCGGCGGAACGCACACATTGCGGTATTTTTTCACATTTCTTTCCACTCCGTTGTTGCGATGCCTCAACTTGACAGCGACGCACCGTTCTCCATGAGAACACAAGGGCATCAAGAACTTCTATTGTTGCGATTGATTTTCATCTATCATTGCAAGCTGTTGCAAGCGTTTCTCATTTGCGCGTTTGTTGTCATTTGCGAGCGCTGCCGTTCATCCCTCTGTTTTTGGAAGTTCATCCATGTCATCTGTCACACATCGAACCGTTTTCCGCCTGAGCGCCATCAGCATGGCGTTCATGTCTGCCTTTGCCTGGGCGCAGGAGGCTGCGCCCGCCGCCGCAGCGCCCGAAGGCGCGGCAAGCGCGCCGCAGAGCGCCGCCACGCTGCCCACCGTCACGGTGCAGGACAGCGCCACTTCGCCCGCACCCATTGAGGATTGGCGCTCCATGGAACGCACCACGGACAAGGATTTGAAAGAGGTGCTCGCCGACCAGGTGGGCGTGCAGTTTGGCGGTGGCCGTGGTGTGTCGCAGCACTGGACGATACGCGGCATGGGCGCCGACCAAATCAACCTCGTGATTGACGACGCAAGCAGCGACGTGCAAATCTTTCACCACCAGGGGCGCTACTTCATGGACCCGGCGCTGGTGAAAATCATCGGCATTGAAAAGGGCACGGGGTCGGCAAGCTCCGGCATCGGCGCCACCAGCGGCAAGATTGAAGCCACCACGGTGGATGCGCTTGACCTGCTGCGCGAGGGGCAGGACGTGGGCTTCCGTCTGACGGGCGGCGGCTCTTCGAGCAAGGACGCCGGCTGGGGCGGCGGCTTTTCCGTCTACGGGCGCAAGGGCATGGTGGACGGCCTCTTTTCCGCCAACCGCACGCACAGCGACGACTACAAGGACGGGCACGGCGACAAGGTCGGCCAGAGCGCGCTGGACATGCGCAGCTATCTGGCGAAAGTGGGCGTGAGCTTCTCGGACGATGCGCGCTTTGTCATCAGCCAGAAGCGCGAGCAGGAATACGGCCTGCGCAACCTGCGCGAGGAGTTTTTCTTCAACACCGACAACGACAATCCGAGCAACAAGAAGCGCACCATAGACACCACCACGCTCTCGCTCAAAGGGCGCACGGCGGGCTTTGTGGACACCTACGACATCAACTTCTCGCACATTGAAAACGGGCAGGAATCCACGCCGCTGGCGGGTGGCGCGACCACCAAGGTGGACGTGGACACCAACGTCGCCAACGTCCGCCTGAGCAGCACCATCTTTGGGCAGCACCGGCTGAAATACGGTCTGAACTGGCGCGAACAGCAAGCCGGCTCCACCAGCCAGCAAAACGCCGGCCTGCGCAAGCAAAAGAAAACCGACACGGGCGTCTACGTGGAAGGCATCTGGCGCTTTGCGCCCATCACGCTCACCACCGGCCTGCGCTACGACCGCTTCAGCCTGCAATCCAACCAGGTGGGCGGCAAAAGCGCCTCGGGCGGCAAAGTCAACCCCAGCATCGGGCTGATTTATGACGTGAACGATGAGCTGGCTTTCAACATCAGCCACAACCGCGCCACGCGCAGCCCGCGTTTTTACGAGGCCATGCTCTCCAGCACGCCGCTGATTTACGCCGACGACCTGCGCGCCGAAAACTCGCGCACCACGGAAATCGGCGTGGACTGGCGCCGTGGCGGCTTTGCCCTCAACGCGCAGTATTTCTGGCAAACCATCAAGGACATGCAGACCTTTACCGGCATCAACTGCCGGGGACGCAGTTGCCAGGCGCAACTCGTGGGCAACGGCGCCACGCTGAAAAACAACGGCTACGAAATCAACGCCAGCTATCGGCGCGGCGGCCTGACCGGGCGCATCGGCGTGGCGTACAGCAAGCCCAAAGTGAACGGCGCCACGTACGACCAGGTCGCCACCGCCATCCCCATGGGGCGGCAGTGGGTCACCAGCCTGTCGTACCGCATGCCCAATCCGTCGCTTGAAATCGGCTGGCGCGGGCGCTACGCGCAGCGCGGCAGCTATCTTGAATCCTCACGCGGCGGCGGCGAGGCAGTGAACCGCGCCGGCTTTGGCGTGCATGACATCTTTGCCACCTGGCAGCCCTACGGCAACGACCGCATGAACGTCAACTTCTCCGTCAGCAACCTCTTTGACAAGTACTACCGCAGCCACAGCCAGCGCTCCGGCGCCTCCGCGCTGCCCGAGCCTGGACGCAGCTTCCGCGTGCGCGTGAACTGGCGCTACTGATTGCACGCGCGTCAAAAGAACCCGCCGCGCCCGGCGAAGGGTTGCGGCGGGTTTTGTAAGCACGTTTGCGGAGTATTTATACATCGCCGGCACAACAAGCCGGCAATGAAATGTATGTAATTGAAGTATATGAGTCTGCGCGTCTTGCAGACACCCAAAAAAACACACCCGCGCCGCGCTACGATGCAGCGCACCATGACATACACACACCTTGCCCCACTGATGACTGCCGCCGCCCTCGCCGCCTGCGCTGCGCCCAGCGCGCCCGAAACCTCCGCCCCGCCCCTCATTGGCATGGCCAATCCCGCCTCGGTGCATTGCGAGCGCCTCGGCGGGCGGCTGGAAATCCGCAAGGACGAACAAGGCAACGAAAGCGGCTGGTGCCACCTGCCCGATGGCCGCGTGGTGGAGGAATGGGCACTGTTTCGCGGCGAAGTGCAGGACGCGCCCGGCGCGCAGCAGCTGCAGGGTGAAGATGAGGCTGCGCCGAAATAACATGCACGCTTTTTGCTCCCGTTTCAGGACTGACTGGCACGACGCCGTGGAAGCATGTTCGTTGCGAACGCATCGCATTTACAATGCACTCTTTTGAGAATCAATCGCAACTGCAATACCATGAACACCCTGCCCTGGCTCCTTGGCATCATTGGCGCACCGTTGCTCGTCGCTGCTGCGACGCTGTGGGCTGCGCGCCGGTAATTTTTCACAGCAACACCTACCCTGTCTGATGACCGCCTCCCGCTTTGCCCGCAACGCTGCTGCCGCCGCCTCTGTGCTGCTGCTTCACGCGGGCGCGCTGTGGGCGTTCAACCACGGGCTGACGCACAAGCCCGCGCTGCGCCAACCCGAAACCATCGTCATGGCGCAGCTCCTCATGCCTCTGGGCGAAGAAGGTGCAGCGCCCGCCGGCGAACCCGCCGCCACGCCCGAGCCGCCTGCCGCGCAGCCCGCGCCGCCGCCTCCGCCAAAGGAAAAGCCCAAGCCGAAGCCCAAACCCAAGCCAAAACTGAAGCCAACGCCCAAACCCGTCGCCAAGCCGGAACCCACACCCGAACCCGCTGTGCTGGCGGTGGAAGATTCAGCCGCCGCGCGCGCCGCAAAC
>JAFRYL010000184.1 GCA_017437605.1 Ottowia sp.
CGGCAACGCCGCCGCCACCGTCTGGACCAGCGATTTGAGCCACGAGTACGTCAGCATCAACGCCGACTACCGCTCATAAAAAAAACACCCCCTCGCCCTCGCGCGCCGCGCCACAGAGCGGGGAGAGGGTGCATGGTGATGGGGCGCGGTGCTGCGGCAGCAGCACAGCGGGAACGCCAGGCACTGATGCACAGCGCGCACATGCTCCGCACCCACGCACAAACGCCCGCACGCGCGGGCGTTTTTTTATGCATACTGCAAGTAAACATCTACGGTTGCCAGCGTATATTGCTGGCGGTTGAAACATACCCTTCATTTTTGTTGTAGTGGCGCGATTTATCGCGCCCGTTGCGCGTATGGCATCCGGGCGGGCGCAATAAATTGCGCCCCTACGTATACCTACAATGTTTTCATACCATTGCCAGCGTATGTTGCTGGCGTTGTGTTGATACCCGTCAAAATGTAAGAAAAATCCCCGCCTTTTGTCCCCACAGAACGCAGCGTTTTTCCCAGCGCGGGCGCGGGCGCGGTATCTTCGCCCCTTTTGCTACACACGCTCTGCCATGAACGCTGCTACCGCTGCACAGGAAGAATCCGCCCCGCGCGCCCCTGAACTGGTCTGTCCCGCTGGCAGTCTGCCGGCGCTCAAGGGCGCGGTGGATGCGGGCGCTGACGCCGTCTACATGGGGCTGCGCGACGCGACGAATGCGCGCAATTTCGCCGGGCTGAACTTTGACGAGAAGGCCATTCTGGAAGGCGTGGCCTACGCGCACGGCAAGAACCGCAAGGTGCTGATGGCGCTCAACACCTTCCCGCAGGCGGATTTGGGGCCGTGGCGCTCGGCGATTGACCGCGCCGCCTCGTGGGGGATTGACGCCGTCATCATGGCCGACCCGGGGCTGATGCGCTACTCCATGCAGAAGCACCCTTCGCTGCGGCTGCATCTGTCGGTGCAAAGCTCGGCGACGAATTACGAAGCCATCAACTTTTACCGCGAGCAGTTCGGCATTCAGCGCGTGGTGCTGCCGCGCGTGCTGTCGATTGAGCAGGTGGCGCAGCTCATCCGCCGCACGCCGGTGGATGTGGAGGTGTTCGGCTTTGGCAGCCTGTGCGTGATGGTGGAGGGGCGCTGCGCGCTGTCGTCCTACACCACGGGCGAGTCGCCCAACACACATGGCGCGTGCTCGCCCGCCAAGGCGGTGCGCTGGTCGCAGACACCCAAGGGGCTGGAGTCGCGCCTGAACGGGGTGCTGATTGACCGCTACGCCGAGGGCGAAAACGCCAGCTATCCCACGCTTTGCAAGGGGCGGTTTGATGTGGCGGGTGAACACGGCTACTACGCCATCGAGGAGCCGACCAGCCTGAACACGCTGGACATGCTGCCGCAGCTCATCAAGATTGGCGTGCGCGCCATCAAGATTGAAGGCCGCCAGCGCAGCCCGGCGTATTCCGCGCAGGTGACGCGCGTGTGGCGCGAAGCCATTGACGCCTGCATGGAGCAGGGGCACCTGTTCCAGCCCAAGACGGACTGGATTGCCGCGCTTGACCAGCTCTCCGAAGGCCGCCAGCACACGCTGGGCGCCTATTACCGCTCGTGGAAATAAACATGAAACTCGCACTCGGCCCCCTGCTGTATTACTGGCCGCGCCAGCAGGTTCTTGACTTCTACAAGGCCGCCGCCGACTGGCCGGTGGACATCGTCTATCTGGGCGAGGCGGTGTGCTCGCGCCGCCATGAAATGCAGCTTGCTGACTGGCTGGACATCGCCCGCGCGCTGCGCGAGGCGGGCAAGCAGCCCGTGCTCTCGACGATGGTGCTGCTGGAGTCCGGCAGCGACGTGGCGCACATGCTCAAAATCGCGCGCAATGGCGAATTTGCCGTGGAAGCGGGCGACATGGGCGCGGCGCACGCCATGAGCGCGCAAAAGCTGCCCTTCGTCGCGGGGCCGCATCTGAACCTGTTCAATGCCGACGCGCTGGACTGGATTCACGGCCTGGGCGCAGTGCGCTGGTGCGTGCCGCTGGAATTGACGGCAAAAAACCTGCAAGGCGTGCTGCGCGCCAAGCCGGAGAAGCTGGAAGTGGAAGTGTTCGCGCACGGACGGCTGCCGCTGGCGTTTTCCGCGCGCTGCTTCACGGCGCGGCACTACAACCTGCCCAAGGACGATTGCCAGTTCCGCTGCATTGAGCACCCCGACGGGCTGCTTTTGAGCACGCGCGAAGGCGAAGGCTTTTTGAACATCAATGGCATACAGACGCAATCGGCGCGCGTCTACTCACTGCTGGGCGACATGCCCGCGCTGCTGGCGCTGGGCGTGGATGTGCTGCGCATCTCGCCGCAGTCGCAGCACACCGGCAAGGTGCTCGCCGCCTTTGACGCCGCGCGGCGCACCGGCGCCGCCCCCGACGGCGCGCTGGAGGCGCTGCGCCAATATCTGCCCGCCGCGCCGTGCAATGGCTACTGGCACGGCAGGCCGGGAATGGAACTTGTCACCGAAGGAGTTGAGCTATGAACATCGCCCTTGTCACCGGCGCCAGCGCCGGTTTTGGCGCCGCCATTTGCCGCCATCTGGCCGCAGCGGGCTGGCGCGTGATTGGCACCGCGCGCCGCGCCGAAAAACTGCAGGCGCTGCACAGCGAAATTGGCGAGGCGTTTTTGCCGCTGCCGCTGGACGTGTCGGACAAGGCCGCCGTGACCGCCGCCGTGCAGGGGCTGCCCGATGGCTGGCGCGATGTGGACCTGCTGGTGAACAACGCGGGGCTGGCCGTCGGGCTGGAGCGCGCCGACACCGCCCGCATTGAGGACTGGGAGCGCATGGTCGCCACCAACATCAACGGCCTGCTCTACGTCACGCACGCCCTGCTGCCGCAGATGGTGCAGCGCGGCGCCAGCGCCCTCATCGTCAACCTTGGCTCCACCGCCGGCAACTGGCCCTATTTCGGCGCCAACGTCTACGGCGGCACCAAAGCCTTTGTGGAGCAGTTCAGCCTGAACCTGCGCGCCGACCTCGCCGGCACGCCCGTGCGCGTGACCGTGCTGGAGCCGGGGCTGTGCTCGGGCACCGAGTTTTCCAACGTGCGCTTCCGTGGCGACGACGCGCGCGCCGCCGCCGTCTACGAGGGCGTGCAGGCGCTCACGGCCGATGACATCGCGCGCACCGTGCTTTGGCTGGCGCAGCAGCCCGCGCACGTCAACGTCAACCGCATCGAGATGATGCCCGTGGCGCAGAGCTTTGCCGGCCTGTCCGTGGCGCGCAAAAAAAACTAGTCCTTCGCCCCCGCGATAGCAGGGGGAGAGGGGCAGGGGTGAGGGGGCGCCCGCGCAGCGGGCGTTTGTGCCGTTTAAAACATGCAATGCCTGGGCACCCCGCACCCGCCCTACCCTCCCCCTCTGTCCGCGCGCCGATGCGCGCGGCGAGGGAGAGGGGATGTTTTTATTTCTTCGCCGGGCTGTCAGTGGCGCGCAAAACCGCATAAAGCCACGATAATCCGCGCATTTTTCCCAGACCACGAAAACCATGAACACCCTCCCCGAATCGCGCCCCCTGCCCGCGCCGGTGGGCGCGGCGCTTGGGCTGCTGCCCTCCTTTCCCGGTTCGGCGCTGCTCACAGCAGCCATCAATTTCACCCTCGCGCATCACTTGCCGGATGACGTGAAGGCGCTGCTGGAAGGCAAGCGCCTCGCCATCCGCGTGCTGGACGCGCGGCTGGCCTTTGACTTCACCTGCATGAACGGGCGCTTTTTGCCCTGCGCCAAAAGTGAAGCGCCCGACCTGACGATTAGCGCCAACGCGCAGGACTTCCTGCTGCTCGCGCAGCGCAAGCAGGACCCGGACACGCTGTTTTTCAACCGGCGGCTCATCAGCGAGGGTGACACCGAGCTTGGCCTCGTGGTGAAAAACGCGCTCGACGCCCTTGACCTGCCCGCCTTTGACCCCGCCGCCTGGTCGCCGCGCGCCGCGCTTGACGCCTTCGAGCGCCTCGCCCCCGCACCTGTGAAGGAGCTGGCGCAGCGCCTACCCAAACTGCCCCTGCCGCCGCTGCCCGCCTTCATGCGCGCGCCGCAGACAGCGGAAACAGTCGGGGTATAACGCAGTCGCCGGCTTATAAAGCCGGCAATAAGGTGCGGCAAACACTGGTATTCACTTTATCCTCTCTCCCGCGTTGCACGCACGCCGCTTGTCGGCGTGCAGCGCAACAAAAACGTTGACAATCCCCAACCAGTTTCATTTCAAACAAATCGAGAGAGCACAGCCATGCTGAATCTGCAGACCCCTTCCCTGAAAACCCTCGCCAGCCTGGGCGCCGCCGCCCTGCTCGCCATGCCGCTGGCAGCCGCCGCGCAAAACGTCTACCGCTGCCCCAACCCTGACGGCGGCCACAACTACACCGACAAGCCCTGCAGCGGCTCGCGCCTGCGCATCAACAGCAAGGGGATTGGCACCAGCGTCAAGCACGACCCCGTCATGCGCGCCCCCGCGCGCGTCGTCACGCCCACCGTCTCTGCCGCCGCCTCCTCCGCCCCTGCTCCGGCAGCCAGCGCAGCACCCGCCCCAACTGCAAGCGCCGCACCCGCGCCCGCCGCCCCCACACCCGCAAAACCCTCCGCGCAAGGCGTGCAGCTCTGACCAGCCCCACCCCGTGCAAAACGCGCCCGCACTGCGGGCGCTTTTCATGTACCGAAAACCTCCCCCGCCGGACGCCTGCGCTACATTTCTGCCTTTCGCGCCGCGCGTTTGCGCTGGCCGTTTCGGGTTCGTCCATGAAAGGAAACACTCACATGCTTCCCACCTCCCGCCACCGCCTGCTTGCCACTGCAGCATCAGTCACCCTCATGCTCGCTGCCTGCGGCGACGGCGGCGGCGACGACAGCAACACCCCCTGCTCCTCACTGGACATCATGAGGGAAGCGCAATCCCTCACTGCGGACGAAGCGAGCTGTATCCTCGCCCTGCACAACGCCGCGCGCGCCAGCGTCACCCCCGCCGCAGACCCTCCCCTTGAGCCACTCCAGTGGGACGGCGGCCTGGCAGGCGCCGCCTCCGCCTACGCACAAACCTGCCCCACCGTCCCTGCCACCGACGGCCACGGCGAAAACCTCTGGAAAGGCACCGCTGGCCACTTCACCATTGCCGACGCCGTCAACAAATGGGTCAGCCAAAAACAGTGGTTCACCTACGGCCAGCCCTGCGCTGCCCCCGCTGGCGAATATTGCGGGCACTACACACAAATCGTCTGGGCGCCCGCCACCAAAGTTGGCTGCGGCTACGCAAAGTGCGATGGCGACATCATCGTGGCCTGCAACTACGACAAAATCCAGAGCGGCAGCGACATGCCCTACTGACACCCGTAACCCACGGGTATCAACACATCGCCGGCTTCAAAAGCCGGCAACACAACGCACTTGATTTAGGTATGCGGCAGAGAACGCCCTCTGTCGCGCCTTTTTTTGCCCGCCAGCCAGTGCAAAAAACCCACCCGCTCCTGTATAGTCAGCGCCGTCACAGACGCCGCGCTCCAGCGGGCAGCCACCCCCATGCACTCCTTGAAAGGAACCGGCCATGAAATCCCCACTCGGTCTGCTTGCCATCGTCCTGACCGCCGCACTCACCCTCACCGCCTGCGGCGATGGCGGAAGCCAGACAACCCTGCCCCCCGCAGCTGATGCACAAGCCGGCGCACCCGACAACGCCGACATCGCCAGCATCAACGCCAGCAGCTCCACCATGGCACTGACGCCGGGAGCCGCCAACAAAGTAACCATCAGCCTCACCTCTGGCGGCCAGCCCCTTGAAGGCAAGCGCCCCGGCCTGCTGAAAATCACAGGCAGCAGCGGCAAATCGCTTGACACCACCAAAGCCACCTTCGCTGGCGGCGGTGACACCATCAGCGTCATCATCGCCAACGGCTCCTTTGAGGTGGGAATCGTCCCCGAAGCCGGTGAAAAAACCATCTCTCTGGAACTCACCGACCTCCTCAGCGGCAAAACCTTCCCCTTCACCCTTGACGTCGCTGCCGGCGCCGGCGCCAGCACCTGCCCCGGCAACAAGGTTCCCACCGCCGCAGGAAACGCCTGCGAGTGCCCCAGCGGAACAGTAGACGACGGCACGGGCACCGACACCTGCGTCACGCCCGCGCCCGCCACCTGCACCGAAGGCGTGGAAGTCAACGGCGCCTGCACCTGCCCCGACCCCAAGAAAATTCTCAACAGCACGGGCGACGACTGCGTCTCCTGCAGTGGCGACAAAGTCGCCAACGCCGCAGGCGATGCCTGCGAATGCCCCAGCGGGACGGTAGAAGGCAGCAACGACACCTGCACCCAACAGCCCACGCCCAGCCAGGTGCAGCTCGTGAGCATCGGCGGCAACAGCAGCACCACCACACTGCCGCCGAACGCACAAACCGCGCTGCGCTTCCGCCTGAACGACGCCGCAGGGCAAGCCATCACCTCGGCGCCCACGGTGAACGTCAGCGTCACCCCCGCCGGCGCTGCCACGATTGCCGGCAGCCCGCTCACGCTCGACGCCACCAACGGCGAAGCCGAAGTCACCATCACCCCTGCTGCAGCCTCGGCTGGCACCACCATCACACTCGCCATCGCTGACAGTGGCGGCGCCTTCTCGCTCACGCTTGCTGTTCCCGTCGCCGCCGTCCAGCCGCCCGGCCCCGTTACCTGCACCGGCAACGAGGTACTCAACGGAAACACCTGCGAGCCATGCACCGGCAACCAAGTGCCCAACGACACACACACCGCCTGCATCGCCTGCACTGGCAACCAAGTGTCCAACGGCACAAACACCGCCTGCATCACCTGCGACCCCGGCACGGCGCCCAACAGCGACCACACCGCCTGCGAAGCCATCACCTGCACCGGCAACGAGGTGCTCAACGGAAACACCTGCGAGCCATGCACCGGCAACCAAGTGCCCAACGACACACACACCGCCTGCATCGCCTGCACTGGCAACCAAGTGTCCAACGGCACAAACACCGCCTGCATCACCTGCACCGGCAACGAGGTGCCCAACACTGGGAACACCGCCTGCGTAGCCTGCGCCGGCGGCAAGGTGAATGACGGTCAAGGCAACTGCGAGTGCCCCTCTACCAAACCGTATTTCGTCAACGGTCAATGCACCGCTGTCACCTGCACCGGCGGCGACGTGGTCAGCGGCGAATGCACCTGCACCGCGCCCAAGGTGCTCAACAGCGCAGGCAATGGCTGCGAAATCCCCACCCCTGACGACGCGAGGGTCGTCAGCGTCAACGGCGACACCAGCCCCTCCGCCAAGCTGAAGCCCAATGAAAACAACACCGTGGAATTCAGCATCACATCGGGTGGCACTGGTGTGCCCGCACGTCAGGTGAGCGTCACTGTCGCCTCCAACTCCCCCGGCGCCGCCACGATTACCGACAGCCCGCGCACACTCGACAGCAACGGCAAGGGCAGCTTCACCATCAACCCCTCCACGGCTGACACCACCCTTCAGCTCACCCTCGCCGCTGCGGACACCCACGGCGCCTTCTCGCTCCCGCTTTTCCTTGACGTCGCCGCTGCTGCGGATGAGTGTGCTGGGGTGACTGGCACACCGGGCAACTTAACTTCCGCGTCATCGGGCACCACAACGCTCATAGAACGATGCGCCATCCTCAAGGCACACAACGATGCGCGCGCCGAAGTTGGCGTCACAAGGAAACTGACTTGGAATACCACGCTGGCCGACAATTCCTATGAGTACGCCAAAAACTGCATCTGGGGTCATTCCAAGTACAACACCACTCCCTATACCTACAACGGAACCCAGGTTGGTGAAAACCTAGCTTTCGTCGGCCCCAACGCCGCCACCGTTGCGGATCTTGTCACCCCGTCGCAAGCCGTCATAGACCTTTACCAACAATACGGCTATGAGTTTGAGGGCTGGGTTACTGAAAAGAATTACTACAACTACGCCGGCAACTCCTGTGCCTCTGGCAAACAGTGCGGGCACTACACGCAAGTCGTTTGGAGCACAACCACAGAAGTGGGCTGCGGCTACCACTACTGCGGCAGCACTACCCTTGGTGCGGATCCGACTTTCCCTGCCGGCACTCAGGCTCCCGGAGCCGGTATCATTTTTGTGTGCCAATACGCACCGCCCGGCAACAACGGTCAAAAACCCTAC
>JAFRYL010000185.1 GCA_017437605.1 Ottowia sp.
AGGACATTATAACGCTGCGACAACACTCGCACCAGATTCAGAGCCAGAATTGGCGCCCCTGTGCGTGTGGCCTCGTGGCTAACAACGATTACACTCTCCCGGGATGGATCAAATTCATCACCCATGGAACCATATATTTTTACCCCGAACCCTAAACGCCCTTCTTGTTGACCATACAAAGCATAGTGCAAAAATGGATTGATGCCCGTTTCCCTGACGTCATTGTAGGCTTCCAAGTAAGCGCGCGTATCGAATTCTTTCGAGGGGTTTCTTCCTTCGCGCCAGCCGTGCTCGCAATAATGGCGAATCGGGTCATGTGGAGGTGGTTGAATATCAGGATATGTGGCAATATAGTAGTCTGCATCAAACAAGCCAGACGCGCGAATCGCCTCTATCTCCTCATGCGTAACAGGTGAAGTTTGGTCGATACGGCGCACCTTGCTTTGCCGCATCAGAGGAATCCTGTCGTAAAGACGATTGAGCGCCGCCCGAAGTAGAACAGTTACTTTCATCAGAGCACCTTTATATCTTTCCAAAAAAAGCAGCGATTATCAAAGCAAGATTGTCGCACAAGGTTTGTCGATAGATTCCACTGCGTTTCAGATGAGTCAAGCGTGGAACCAAGCTCATATTGCGTGCGCGGGCAAAGCAATCAAGCGTTTCGCTGCTTTTCGGCGTAAGCCTATGCTGCAACGTGCGCAGGCTGGCAATGTTGCTATCGTTTCGGCCCTTGAAAACGCCTGCCCACAGCATGCGTATGCGTTCAAGACGCGCATGCCATGTCGAATTCATACCTATCAGGTTCCCTTCGTGCTGCCGATAGCGCAAGGAAGGGTAGCGGTCGTAAAATACTTCCCCGCCACACCCCGTGACCACAATGTAGGCCCACCAATCATGGACAGCTACTGAAATATCTTTGCCTGCTTCGCGCAGCAATGCCCGAAGTGCATTGTTGAAAACCATGGTGTTGCCACTGGCAATGTTTTGTACAATCGCATTGGCAAAGCCCGGTGGTTTGGCAAAAAGCGGAGAAAAGCCGATTTCATTATTCGCGACGTCAACCAGGCGGGTGCGTGAACAATAGAGGGCGGGAATATTATGGGGTATGCTTTCCAGCCATTGCACGGCGCGCTCAAGTTTGTCAGCCTCCCAAACATCATCCTGGTCTGAATAGGCGTAGTAATCTGCATCAATACTGGCGTTACATGTGAGTGTAAGGAAATTAGCAACAGCTCCCGAAGCAGGACCAGAATCAATCGAAAGGCGGCCTAGAGGCCACTTTTGCTGGTAGGTGTCAAGGATTGCGCGCGTACTATCTTTGGAGCCATCATCCGAAGCCCAGACCTCCCAGTTTGTGTGAGACTGGGAGTGGAAAGAATCAAGCTGCTCAGCCAAATAGTCTTGCCCGTTGTAAGTGCAAAGAAGAATCGCAACCTTCGGCAGGCCGTTAGCTACACGAGCTTTTCCAGGCACATTAGTATCCATTTGTTGCACTAGACCTCACGCGCGCGGGCGGGAGGGCAAATCGCGCAGCTCCCTGTGACCTCAAGCAATCCTTAGCGCCATCGCGCTGATGGTTGCGGAGTTGTCGCGTGCACCAGCGCAGCCAGGTAGTAGTGGTGCTCTGTGAGGAGAGCATAGCGTCGCTGCGCGCCTGCTGTTCTCGAATGTAGCTCGGCGATGGCATCAGGTCGCTCGGGTGTTCGTAAATCTGGTAGCACTTGCTCAGGTTCTCGACCTTGATGACGGTTTCAGAGGACATCGGCAAACCCCTTCCTTGTCTTCTGGAACCACGAAAAGCCAAGCCATGCCACGGCTGCTGCAACCAGGGTGTATATGCCAAGCAGCGCAAAGTCTGGCGACTTGCCCCAGTAGAGGGCATCGCGCGCCTGTTCAATGATGACGGTGAGGGGGTTGAGATAGAGCCAGGGTCTGAGTGCCTCCGGCAGGGCGGTTATGGGGTAGAAGATTGGGGTCATAAACATCAGCACGGTGACAAGCGTGCCGATGAACTGGGAAATGTCGCGCAGGAACACGCCCAGCGACGCCAGTGCCCAAGACAGGCCGAGAATGAGCAGCAGGAATGGCAGAACGATGAGCGGCAGATACAGCGCCGTGGCGTGTGGCAGGCCGAAGAGAATCAAGTGCGCCAGCAGCCATACGCCTAGGCTGATTATTGCGTGGAACAGCGCGGACAGCAGTGTAACGACGGGCAGGATTTGCAGCGGGAAGATGACTTTTTTGACGTAGTTAGGGTTGTTGAGTACCAACGTCGGCGCACGGTTGATGGTTTCGCCAAACAGGTTGAAAACTATCAGCCCGGCAAAGAGCACGAGGGCAAATTCGGTTTTTGAGGCACTTTCAACGTTCCAGCGCGCCTTGAAAACGACGCTGAAAACGAAGGTGTAAACCGCGAGCATGAAGAGCGGATTGAGAAACGACCAGAACAGACCGAGAAACGAGCCACGGTAGCGCCCCTGTATTTCGCGCCTGGTAGAAGCCAGAACAAGCTCGCGGTTGCGCCACAGGCTGGCGAACATCTCGATGGGAGAGGTGGAAAGGTCTGCGTTCCCCCGCTGACCGGAAGCGTTCAGGCTCATACGTTGCCGCCCTGTGGGTTTTGTTTTTGCCTGCGACTGCGGCCTTGGCGCGTGGTGGACAGGTCGCTCATGCACCCCCCTGCGCGCGCGGGTGGGCAGTCATCGCACGCAGTGCGGAAAGCTGCATTGTTTGCCTGCTGCGCGTCGGAGGGAGGAATAGGGTGTGTCACGCGGACGATTGCTTGATGAGGACAGCCGGCGATTGTAGGGCAGAACGAGGGGTGGCGCTGCGCGGTGGGAGTGTTGCCAAGCGAAATAAAGGCATTGCCGTGTTCAAAGCGTAGACGCCGTGCCGTTGCGCGGCACGGCGCTCCCTCACCCTTGCCCGTGCGCTGCGCGCACGGCGGGCGAGGGGAAGAAATAAAAAGGGCACCCACAAGGGGCGCCCCTGCGAAGAATGCGCGCGCTGCGCGCACGGCGGGCGAGAGGCTGTCTCTATGCCAACTCCAGCAGCAAGTCCTTGGCCTCAATGCGCTCGCCGGGGGCGACGAGGACGCGGGCGATGGTGGCGTCGCGTTCGGCGGTGACGGCGGTTTCCATTTTCATCGCTTCTATGGTGAGCAGCGTGCTGCCTTTGCGCACGTTTTGCCCGGGCTTGACGGCGATGGTGGCGACCATGCCCGCCATGGGCGCGGCGATGTGTGCGGGGTTGCCGTCTTCGGCCTTGGGGCGTCCGCGTTTGGTTTGCTGGCCGGCGTGGGCGATGCGCACGGGGCGCGCCTGGCCGTTGAGTTCAAAGAACAGCCTGACGTCGCCGTCTTCGGGTGCTTCGGTTTTTCCGAGCAGGCGCACGATGAGGGTTTTGCCCTGGTCAATTTCGGCGGAGATTTCGCTTTTGTTTTCCAGCCCGTAGAAAAACACGGGCGTGGGCAGCACGGACACGTCGCCGTATTTGCGCTGGTGTTCGGCAAAGTCGGTGAACACCTTGGGATACATGAGCCAGCTTGCCAGCGCCGTGTCGTCAACGTGGCGCCCGATGGCTTTTTCTGCCTTTTTGCGTTCGGCCTCCAAATCCACGGCGGGCAGGTGGGCGCCCACGCGCCCCTCAATGGGCGTTTGCCCTTTGAGAATGCGCTGCTGCAGCGTGGGCGGGAAGCCGTCCGCCGGGTAGCCGAGGTCGCCGCGCATCATGGCGACCACAGACTCGGGGAAGGCGATTTCCTTGTCCGGGTCGGCCACGTCTTGCGCGCTCCAGCCACTGGCGACCATGGTCAGCGCCAAGTCGCCGACGACTTTGGAGGAGGGCGTGACCTTGACGATGTCGCCAAAGAGCTGGTTCGCGTCGGCGTAGGCCTGCGCCACTTCGTCCCAGCGGTGCTCGAGGCCCATCGCGCGCGCCTGCTCGCGCAGGTTGGTGTACTGGCCGCCGGGCATTTCGTGGCGGTAGACGTCCGAGGTGCCGGCGCGAATGTCCGCCTCAAACGGCGCGTAGTGGCGCCGCACGCCTTCCCAGTAGCGCGAAAACGGCGCGATGCGCCCGTGCGTCAGCCCCGTGTCGCGCTCGGTGTGTTCCAGCGCGGCGACGATGGCGCCGAGGCTGGGTTGCGAAGTGAGGCCGCTCATGGCGTCCATCGCGCCGTCCACGGCGTCCACGCCCGCTTCTACTGCCGCCAGCACGCTGGCGATGGAGCCGCCGCTGGTGTCGTGCGTGTGGAAGTGGATAGGCAGGCCGACTTCCTCTTTCAGCGCCTTGACCAGCGCGCGCGCCGCCGCCGGGCGGCACACGCCCGCCATATCCTTGATGCCGAGAATGTGCGCGCCGGCTTTTTCCAGCTCTTTCGCCATCCCTACGTAGTATTTGAGGTCATATTTCGGGCGCGCGGGGTCAAGCAGGTCGCCCGTGTAGCAGATGGTGCCCTCGCACAGCGCGCCGGTCTCAATCACGGCGTCCATCGCCACGCGCATGTTTTCCACCCAGTTGAGCGAGTCAAAGACGCGGAACACATCAATGCCATGCGCGGCGGCCTGCTGCACGAAATAGCGCACAACGTTGTCGGCGTAGTTCGTGTAGCCCACCGCGTTGGAGGCGCGCAGCAGCATCTGGAAGAGGATATTGGGCACCGCCTCGCGCAGCCGTGTGAGGCGCTGCCACGGGTCTTCCTTGAGGAAGCGCAGCGCCACATCAAACGTGGCGCCGCCCCAGCACTCCAGCGAAAAGAGTTCGGGCAGCAGCCGCGCGTAATGCGGTGCGACGGCGAGCATGTCCGCCGTGCGCATGCGCGTGGCAAAGAGCGACTGGTGCGCATCGCGCATCGTCGTGTCGGTGAGCAGCACGCGCTTTTGCTCCCGCATCCAGCGGGCGAACTTCTGCGCGCCCATTTCGCGCAGCAGCTCGCGCGTGCCGGCGGGCGGCGCAGCGCCCAGGTCGGCGGCGGGCAGCTGCGGCCTGTCCAGCGGCAGCGCGGGGCAGGTGCGCCCCTTCATTTCGGGGTTGCCGTTGACCGTCACCTCGCCGATGAAGCGCAGCAGGCGCGTAGCGCGGTCGCGGCGCGGGGTGAAGGTGAAGAGTTCGGGCGTCTCGTCAATAAAGCGCGTGGTGTAGGCGCCGCTCCTGAACGCCGGGTGCCCGATGACATTCTCCAGAAACGCCAGATTCGTCGCCAGCCCCCGAATGCGGAACTCGCGCAGCGCGCGGTCCATGCGGCGTATGGCCTCGTCCGCGTCATGCCCGCGCGCCGTGACCTTGACCAGCAGCGAGTCATAAAACGGCGTAATGATGGCGCCCGTGTAGGCCGTGCCCGCGTCCAGCCGTATACCCGCGCCCGCCGCGCTGCGGTAGGCAGACAGCTTGCCGTAATCCGGGGTAAAGCCATTTTCCGGGTCTTCCGTTGTCACGCGGCACTGCAGCGCGTGGCCGGAGAGCCTGATGTCTTTCTGCGCCGGCAAAAAGTCGCTCGCGCCAATGCGCGCCCCCTCGCTCACCGCAATCTGCGCCTTCACCAGGTCCACGCTGGTCACCTCCTCCGTGACCGTGTGCTCCACCTGAATGCGCGGATTGACCTCAATGAAATAGAACGCGCCTGTGTCCGCGTCCATCAGGAACTCCACCGTCCCCGCGTGCGTGTAATCCACGCCGTCCGCAATCATCAGCGCCGCAGCGCACAGCGCCTCGCGCTGCCCGGGTGTGATGTAGGGCGCAGGCGCCCGTTCCACCACCTTCTGGTTGCGCCGCTGCACCGAGCAATCGCGCTCAAACAAATGCACGCGGCTGCCGTGCATATCGCCCAGAACCTGCACCTCCACATGGCGCGCGCGCTGCACCAGCTTTTCCAGATACACCTCATCGTTGCCAAAGGCGGCTGCCGCCTCGCGGCGCGCCACCTCAATGGCGGGCAGCAATTCGCCCTCGTTCTGAATCGCGCGCATACCGCGCCCGCCGCCGCCCCAACTCGCTTTCAGCATAAGCGGATAGCCAATCCCAGCAGCCAGTTTGCGGCAAGCGTCCGCATCGCGCGGCAGCGCCCCCGTCGCCGGCACCACCGGCACCCCCACCTTCTCGGCCAGCGCGCGGGCAGTCACCTTGTTGCCCAGCGCGCGCATCACCTCCGGCTTCGGACCGATGAACACAATGCCCGCCTGCGCGCACGCCTCGGCAAACTCCGGGTTCTCCGCCAGAAAACCGTAACCCGGGTGAATCGCGTCCACTTTCGCGTGTTTTGCAATACGCAAAATATCGGCAATATCCAGATACGCCGCAATCGGCTTTTTGCCATCGCCCACCAGATAGCTCTCATCGGCCTTGAAGCGGTGCAGCGCAAAGCGGTCCTCGCTCGCATAAATCCCCACCGTACGCATACCCAACTCGGCGGCAGCGCGCATGATGCGAATGGCAATCTCACTGCGGTTGGCAACCAGGACGCTGCGGATTTTTTTCATGGCAGGCTCACTTTCAGAAGGCAGGGGAAGGGAGGGAGGGCATACAGGTTGACGGCGCGCGATTCTACGGGGTGCAGGCAACAGAAGATGCACCACCCCCTTGCAGTGCTTGCCGCTTAGACCTGAATAGGCATAATCGGGCGCGCCCAAGGAAGACATGGACATCATCCGCGCGCGGCTGAAAGTGGCCGGGCTGCTGGCGAAGGAGTTGGCGAATGAAAACCCGAACCATTGACGGCATAAAAATTGAAGAAGGCTCTGGCAACGTGTACGCCGACCTTGGCGTGCCCGATGCCGAGGAAATGCTGGCCAAATGCCGCCTCTGCATGAAGATTGAGGAAATCATCAAGGCGCGCGGCTGGACGCAGCAGCAGGCTGCCGCAGTGCTCGGCGTCCCGCAGCCCAAGCTCTCAAAAATGCTGCGCGGGCAGTTTCGCGGCATCAGCCAGGCGCGGCTGATTGAATGCCTGACGCGGCTCGGGCGCAATGTGCACATCGTCGTTGACCCTGATGACGAAGAGCGCGCGGACAGGGTGGGGCGGCTGGACGTGGTGTTTGCCTGACCGCGCCCATTCTGGGCAAGAACAGCCCCCACCCGCGTGCCTTGTAGGGGCAAATCATCATTTGCCCACGGGTATCAAATGCCTGCCGGCAACATAAGCCGGCGATTGCGGCAAGATGGCAGATGTATGTGACATTCCCTCCCCCAGCTATCGCAGGGGCGAGGGGAAGTACATGAAAAAGGGCGCGATGAATCGCGCCCCTACGGTGTTGTTGCCAATTTTGACAGGGTATCAAATGGTCGCCGGCAAGATAAGCCGGCGATAGTGTGGTTATACCTTGAGGTATGCGGCTGTTTATTCCGTGGCGTCTGCGCTGGGGCGCGGGGCGAGGATTTTGGCGCCGTATTGTTCGGCGAGCAGCTCGTAGTAGTTCTGCGCTTCGCTCATGGCCCAGGCCTGTTCGTAAAGCTGGCGGGTTTCGGCAAGCTGCGCGGCGTTTTCTTCGGGCGGGAGGGTTTTTTCCACGCGGGCGATGAGGTAGCCGCCAGTGCCAAGGGGCACGCCGGTGGTGGCGGGGAGTTTGGTGGCGTCAAGGCGCAGGATGGCTTCCACGGCTTGCGGGGGGAGGCCGGCGGGGTCGGTGCGCGAGACGGTGATGGCTTTGCCCAGCGCCTTGTCGCTGCCGCCGTCCTGCAGTGCCTTGAGCTGGCTTGCGCCTTCTTCGGCGGCGAGTTCGGCGGTGCGCTGCGCGGTGAGCGCGGCGAGCGCCTGTTCGCGCACTTCGGCGAGCGGTAGGGTGCGCGCGGGGGTGTGTTTGGTGATGCGGGCGCTGACGAGCTGCTGCGAGCCGGTTTCTTGCGCTTCGGTGTTGTGTTTTTTCTCGATGGCGTCGGTGGTGAAGAGGGCGGCCAGCAGGCGCTCGTCGTTCAGCGGGGCGGCGGCGTCGGGCGCGGGGGTGCGGGTGATGCCTTTGGCGCCTTGCACCTTGAGGCCAAAGCGCTCGGCGGCGGGCGCGAGGCTGTCGGGCTGCTCGTAGACGATGTTGCGGAATTCTTCGGCGGCTTCGTTGTAGCGGCGGGGGGCTTCCTGCGCGCGCCAGGCGTCGGCGATGCGTTCCTTGGCTTCTTCAAAGCTGGGCAGCGCGGCGGGTTTGAGGCTGGTGAGGCGCACGATGTGCCAGCCGAATTCGCTTTCCACGAGTTCGGGGCTGATGCCGCCTTCTTTCTCAATAGCGAAGATGGCGGCGGTGAGGGCGGCGTCCAGTCCGCTGTCTTTGCCCTGCACGAAGCGGCCAAGGTCGCCACCGTTGGGCGCGCTGACGTCGTCCTGCGAGGCGCGACGGGCCACAGCCGCGAAGGTGTCGGGGGCTTTTTTCACTTCGTCCAGCAGTTCCTGCGCCTTTTGGCGCGCGGCGTCGCGCTCGGCGGCGGGGGCGTCTTTGGGCGCGTTGATGAGTATGTGCGCGGCGCGGCGCTCTTCGGGCGCGCCGAGGGTGGCGGCGTTTTGTTCGTAGTAGCTGCGCAGTTCTTCTTCGCTGGGGGTGAGGCCGGCCTTGAGGTCTTCGGCGCTCAGCACGAGGTATTCAATGTCGGCGCTCTCGGGCGCGCGCGAGGGGTTCTTTTGATAGAAGGCTTCCAGGTCGGCGTCGCTGATGTTGACCTTGTCCTTGAAATTCTTGGGTTCAAAGCGCTGCAGCCGCACTTCGCGCCGCTCGGCAAAGGCGTTGAGGGCAAGCTGCGCCGTGCTCTGGCTGGCAAAGCTGGTGTCCACCACGCCGCCCAGCACCTGCTGACGCGCAAGCTGCGCGCGCACGCTGGCTTCAAAGCCCTGCGGCGTGAGACCCTGCTGCGCGGCGAGGCGCGCGTAGGCGTCCATGTCCAGCGTGCCGTCGTCCTTGCGCAGCGAGGCGATGACGGGGTCGCTCTGCAGCGCCTGCGCCAGCGCCACGTCGCTCACCAGCAGGCGCTGCTTTTGCGCGGCCACGGCAAGCACGCGGTCGCGCACCAAACCTTCCAGCGTGTTGTAGCGCATCTGCGGCGTGTCGAGCACGGCGAGGTTGAGCTGCGGGTTGCTGCGGCGCACCTGCTCGGCGCGCTGGCGGTGCGCCTGGTCCCAGTCGGCCTGCGTGATGGCTTTGCCGTCCACGACGGCGACCTTGGCGGTGGAACCCATGCGCGAGTAGCCGCCTATGCCCCAGAGCGCAAAGGCGGGAAACACCAGCACAAACAGCACCACCATGAAGAGTTTGGTGTGGTGGCGGATGAAATCGAACATGTCTGAAACTTCTCTTTCGGTCAGGGACTGACCCCATACAAAAAAAGCGAACCAGCGGTTCGCCCTGATGCGCTGCGAGCAAAGCGCGTGATTGTAAACAAGCGCCCCGCTGCGCGGCACGTTGCGGCGCGGTGTAAAAATCACCTCCTCATGTCGCAACTCAACGAAATCAAACTCAAGATTGGCAGCATCGGCAAGACGCGCGCCATCACGGAGGCAATGCAGCGCATCGCTTCGGTGAAGGTGGGCTACGCGCGCCGCCGCGCCGAGGCTGTACGTCCCTACACGCAGGCACTGCTGGACATTCTGCAGCGTCTGGTGGCGGTGCGCCCGGAATACGCCCCCGCGCTCATGCGCGAGAAAAAGGGCGGCAGCGGCGGCGTGGGGCTGTTCGTCGTCACTACGGACAAGGGGCTGTGCGGCGCGCTGAATGTGCGCCTGCTGCAGGTGTGCGTGCGCCAGATGCTCGCCTGGCAGGAGGAGGGGCGGCAGGTGTTTGCCACCGCCGTGGGCAACAGGGGGCTGGGCGTGCTGCGCGGCGCGGGCGCGCACATCGTGGCGGAAGCGGCGGGCATATCGGGCGATGTGCTGGAGTCCGAAGAGCTGTTCGGTGCCGTGGCGGTGGCGCTGCAGCAGTTCCTGGACGGCGAGGTTGACCAGCTCTGGGTGGCGACGAACCGCTTTGTCAACGCGCTCGCCTATGAGCCGACGCTCGAGCGCCTGCTGCCCGTGGAGGCTGAGCTGCTCGAGCGCATTTCGGCGGGGGACGACATTCCCAGCCCCACCGACAACGTGGACTACCTCTACGAGCCAGACCCCGAGCACAGCATCAACCTGCTGCTCATGCGCTATGTGGAATCCATGATGTACAGCGCCGTGGCCAACAACGTCGCGTGCGAGCACAGCGCGCGCATGATGGCGATGAAGGCGGCCAGCGACAACGCCTCGCGCCTCATTGACTCGCTCACGCACACCTACCACAAGACGCGGCAGGAGGCGATTACGCGCGAACTCATCGAACTGACCGCCGGCGCCGACGCGCTGGCAGAAGGGTAAGGCGCCATGAGTGACGAACACACCCCCGCGCTGCCCGATGCGCTGCGCCTTGAAGTGCTCACCCTTGGGCAAGTGGTCTACGCTGGCGAGGTGGCACACGTGGAAATTCCCGGGCAGGCCGGGCACCTGGGCGTGCTGCGCGGGCACACGCCCATGCTGGTGCAGCTTGCCCCGGGCGCGCTGCGCTACCAACCGCTGGACGGCGGCGAGGAGCAAAGCGTGCGGCTCTACGGCGGCTTTGCCGAAATTGGCCCGGGGCTCGTGCGCGTGCTCGCCGACCGCATCAGCCGCGAAGAAGACGATGAGCAAGAGCGCATGGCGCGCGCGCGTGAGCGCGCCGAAGCCAGCCTGCAGGAGAGCGAAAACCTGCCCAGCGACCCGCAGGCCGTGAAAGCGCGGCTGGACGCGGAGCTGCTGCGCTTCTTCATCGCCGCCAAGGATTTGCTCCCGCCGGGGCGCTGAATTTGCAGGGTATATGTTTGCCGCCGGCAAACATTGCCGGCAATCTGATGTATTTGCAATGGGTATGGCGTGGATTGGTGCTGCGCCAGTCCGCGCCCATGCACACACAAGAAGGGCGCCCACGCGGGGCGCCCCTGTTCTGTATACCAACAGCAATAAGGCTGTATCGCCGGCAATCTTCGCCGGCGGCGGTTAGATACCGTTGGTTTTCGGTGTGCGGAAGTAGCGTTTGTCCTGAGCTTCCCAGGCGGCGGTGTGTACGTCGCCCACAGCGGGCATGTCGCTGAGCAGCAGCGTGCTGCCGGGCACCAGCATCGCACGCAGGCGCTCGGCAAACTCGCCGCCGGGCAGCGCGTCGCGCCACACGACCTCGTCAATCAGTTCGGGAGGGATGCTGAAAAGCGGCTCCTCAGGCTGTTCGGCGCCTTTGGGCGCGCGGCGCTTCTTTTGGGGCGGCTTGTCCAGCGCCGTCCAGCGCGCATCGTCGCCCCAAAGCAGCAGGCGGTGCCCGTCCAGCGCGGTCTGCACCAACTCAAACGTCGCCACCGGCAGCGGCGCAGCGGCCAGCACCTGCCCATCGCGCAGCACAAACAGCCGCTGCTGCGACAGGCTCGCCAGCAGCGCCAGCGGGCGCGGCGGCTCCACAGGCTTCGGTGGTTCGCTGGCAGCCGGCTCGGGCGCCGAGGCGGGGTCGGCGGCGCTGGCTGCCAACGCCACCTCCTCCACCAGCACTTCTTCCAGCGCCACTTCCGGCGTTTCCGGTTCAGTCTCCGGCGCCCACCAAGGCGCGTCCTGCAGCATGTCGCCATGCACGAGCGGCTTGCCCTGCGGGTCAATGGGCGCGAGCGTGGTCAGCGGCTGCTGCCCTTCGCTCATCTCCTGACGCACCACCAGCACGTTGTCGTCGTAGCGAATGGCGCCGAAGAGCTTGGCTGCAAACTGCGCCGGCAGCCGGATGCAGCCGTGCGAGGCGGGGTAGCCCGGCAGCGCGCCGGCGTGAAAAGCGACACCGTCCCAGGTCAGCCGCACCATCCAGGGCATGGGCGCGTCGTCGTACTTGTTGGAGCGGTGGTGGCGGTTTTTCTGCAGCACGTTGAACAGGCCCACGGGCGTGCCATACCCGGGGCGTCCGGAGCTGATTGAAGAGTAGCCGATGGAAATGCCGTTGCGGTACACCTGCATGTGCTGCGTGTGCAGGTTCACGGCGGCGACCACCGGGCCGGTGGCCGGCGCAAGCTCCGGCAACCAGAAGAATTGCCCCGGGCGCAGCGGACGCGGCGGGCGCGGCTTGCTCGCCTTTTTGCTGCCCTTGGCAGCCCAGGCGGGCGCGGCGCACGCTGCCAGCACCGCGCCAAGCACAGTGCGGCGGCGTGCAGCAAACAGGGCAGGCAGGGGAGGCAAGGCAGGCATGGCGGCGGAAGGTGATGAAAAAACAGTAAAAAAGTGCAAAAACGCGATTCTGACGCAAATCTGGCGTTTTTGCTGCACTGCGGCGCAAAGATGTGCTGCAGGTGTGGCTTAAACGCATACTATGGAAGATAACTTGTGATTGCCGGCATAACAAGCCGGCAAGCACAAGATACCAAACAAAAATGGAAGGGAATCCGGCGCCCGCCCCGCCCTTGCCGGCGTGCGGTTTATGATGCGCCGCGAGTCTTGCAGCGCCTGCGCTGCAAGCACGGTTTTCTCCACTCTTTCCCCTTAGCGACCATGACTGAGAACACCACCCCCACGCCCGCGCCAGACGCCGCACCCGATGCCGCCTCCGCCAAGTGCAAATGTGCCGCCCTGTGCCAGACCCTCGCCGGCAAGCCGCTGCACATCAGAATCATCGCCTGGTACATGGGCGCGTGTGCGCTGCTCTGGGTGCTTGGCTGGCTGTTCCGGGGCGACCCCGGCTACACCGTCATCGCCGTGCTGGCGCGCCCCGCGTCGCTGCTGCTTGTGGCGGCAGCCGTCGTCTTCACCGTGATGGCGGGCTTTTTGTCCATCGCCGAGCGGCTGCGCTGGAAAGTCGCGCTTGCCTACCTTGGCGCTTGCCTTGGTGCCTGGATTTGGGCGCTGATTTTTGGCAATCCTGCCCCCGGCACCTTTGCCCTCAAAGCCGTTGCCGGCCCGCTCGCGGCGCTGCTGCTGGCTGCGGCGGCCTTCACCGTGCTGGGGCATGTGCTGCGCGCGCTCGGCGTGGAAAAAGACGGCAGCTACCATGCGCCGCAAGAGCAATAAAGCCTGCCGCAGCACGCCCTCAAAAAAACCCGCCGCTGGCGGGTTTTTTTATAGCGCGGGGCGAGCTTTCTGCCACAGGCGCAGCGCCAATGGCAAGCAGAGAAAAATGGCAAGCGCCAAGCTCAGGTTTGCGCCGGCGCGCTCCAGAGTGTCGGGCGAGGCGCGGAAGGAGAGGAAGCGCAGCAGCGGCGCGGGGGCAAGCGCGGCCATCATCCACTCCAGCAGCCACGAGGCGCGGGCGCGCAGGTAGGCCGCGCGCCATGCGTGCCAGTCTTTCCAGAAGGGCTGGATGTTCTGGAACAGGAGGAACCACGCCAGTTTGCGCCAGCCATAGAAAATCAGGCAAAAGGCGGTGACGAGTATTTCCGCACCCGCTGCACGCATGTGCAGGAGCAGGAAGCTGGCCACAGCGCACGCGCCGCCAAGCAAGCCGATGAGCACTTTTTCAAAGGTCTGCAGCGGCGAGCGGTACAGAACCCGCCGCTCGTCCTCTTTGCGAGCGGCCTGCGCCTGATTGATTCTTTGCCTGAATTTTTGCCGCAGAACGCGGCGCGGTGTGCGTTGCACGCCGGCAGCGCGCAGGGCACGGCCACGTTGAAATTCGTGATACAGGCGCAGTATGAAAAAAGGCTGGCAGCACACGGCAGCAGCGAAAAACCAGCCCCCGCTTTCAAGGACAATGAGCGTTTTTGCTGCTTTTCTGGCTTCGGCCCGTGTGCATACGAGCATAAATTCAGGAAGTTTTTCAGGTTCAGGGAAAAGGAGTGAAGGAACAAAAGCCATTGATGCTATGAGAAGCACCATAGGTATGCTCATGGCGATGATGATTTTTTTCTGGAAGCATATGTCGGCTTGTGTGTGCCCCTGGCGCTCCATTTGCGTATCAAAAAAATCCAGTGCAGAGGCCAGGCAGAAAAATAACATGAAGGCGTTCATGGCAGGAAATTCATACGGGAAACGCATGGGCAGTGCTGCGATGGCAAGGCTGGCAAGCAGGGCGGCGGCCAGTTCCGCGCCGGTGATTTTTCCTTCCTCGTAAAGCACCCAGGGCTGATAAAAGGGCAGCCAGTGGCGGGGGTGATAAGCCTTGATTACTGCCTCGTCCTGATGGGCAAGAGTTTGGTAGAAGCCGATGATTTTCCCCTTGCCGTATCCGCCGCGTTTGAGTCGCGCGCCAAGGCGTGCTTTGCACGCGCTGCTGGCCGCCTGCAGCGCATATATCCAAATGAACAGGGCACCCATGACAGTGGCCAGCCCTTCCAGCGGGTGGTGCCAATATGCGGCGCAATGAGCGGCAAAGAGCGCGGCTGCTGCGATGGCAGCGAGCAGGGCGGAAGCGCGGTAGAGCGTTTTTCCACCGCTGCTCGGGCTCCGGTCGGCGTAGGCGTCAAGAAACAATGGGGCACCCAAAACAAGAATGCCGAGCAGCACCAGTATTTCCAAAAATGGGGAAGGGATGTGGTTCATGGTGTTTTCTTTCCGATATTCACAATCCGTTCCGGCGTGCGCGCCGCCCTGCGTTCATGGAGTGCGTCAATGCGATGAATGTTTGCATACTCATATAGATTGCATTTCATCGCCGGCTTGTTACAGCGGCGACCATGATATACCCCATCAATTTCACAAAAATCAGGTGCGCGGCCTGCCGCCGATGAGTTCGCGGTGGCGGCGCAGGGTGGGCCAGTCGCGGCTGAAGGTGTGCGCGAGTTGTTCGGCCAGCCACACGGAGCGGTGCTGGCCGCCGGTGCAGCCGATGGCCACGGTGACGTAGCTGCGCTGGTTGCGCTCGAGTGCGGGCAGCCAGGTGCGCAGGAAGTTGGTGATGTGGCGCTGCATGCGCTGCACTTTGGGCTGCGCGGCAAGCCATTGCGCCACGGGCGCGTCCAGCCCGGTGAGGGGGCGCAGTTCGGCTTCGTAGTGCGGGTTGGGGAGCATGCGCACGTCAAAGACGTAGTCGGCGTCCAGGCTGAGGCCGCGCTTGAAGGCGAAGGATTCAAAAACAAGGGTGAGCTGCGCGCGCGGGGCGGCGACCAGTTCCTTGACCCACGCCATGAGTTGCGCGGTGCGCAGGTGGCTGGTGTCGATGCGGTGGGCGCGCTCGCGCAGGTCGGCGAGCATGTCGCGTTCGCGCGCAATGGCGCCGGCGAGCGCCTCGCGGTTGCTGGCGTCGCTGCCAAGCGAGAGGGGGTGCGGGCGGCGCGTTTCGGAGAAGCGCTGCACGAGGGCGGCGTCGCTGGCGTCGAGGAAGATGAGGTGCAGCGCCTGCACTTGCTCGCGCAGGCTGTGCAGCAGCAGGGGCAGTTGCGGCAGCGATTGGCCGGCGCGCACATCGACGGCGACAGCCAGCCGCCGCACGCCTTGCCCGGGCATGAGGGCGGCGAGGGGGGCGAGGAGTTCGGGAGGGAGGTTGTCCACGCAGTAGTAGCCGGCGTCTTCCAGCGCGTGCAGCGCCACGGACTTGCCCGAGCCGGACATGCCGGTGATGACGGCGAGGTCCAGCGCGGGGGCGTTCATGGCTGCGCTCCTGTGGCCTTGGCTGCGGCGGCGGCGAGCATTTCGCGTGCGTGTGCGAGCGAGGTTTCGCTGCCGCTGCCGGCGAGCATGCGGGCGATTTCCTGCTCACGCGCTGCGCTGGTGATGGGGGCGACGCTGCTGGTGGTTTCGCCTGCGGCGCTGGTTTTGCTGACGAGCAGGTGCTGGTGCGCGCTGGCGGCCACTTGCGCCAGATGCGTGACGCAGAGCACTTGCCGGTCGCTGCCCAGTTGCCGCAGCAGCGTGCCGACGGTGCCAGCCACAGCGCCGCCGATGCCGCTGTCCACTTCGTCAAAGAGCAGGGTGGGCGCTTCTCCAAGGCGGCTGGTGGTGACGGCAATGGCAAGGGCAAGGCGCGAGAGTTCGCCGCCGCTGGCAACGCGCTCGAGCGCGCGCGGCGTGGCGCCTTCGTGCCCGGCCACTTGGAAAGTGACGCTTTCCAGCCCGTGTGCGGCGGGTGTGGGCAAGGCTTCCAGCGCCACGGCAAAGCGCCCGCCCGCCATGCCGAGGTTTTGCATGGCGGCGGTGACGGCGGCGGCGAGTTTGGGCGCAGCAGCGGCGCGCTGTTTTGAAATGGCTTTTGCCGCCTGCATGTAGGCGGTTTTGGCGTCGGCAGCGGCGCGTTCAAGGGCGTCCAGGTCGGCGGCGCTGTCCAGCCGCGCGAGTTCCGCGCGCCAGCCAGCGAGCAGTTCGGGCAAGTCCTGCGGCTGGCGGCGCCAGCGGCGCGCAAGCGAAAGCCATTGCCCCATGCGCGCGTCCAGCTCGGCGAGTTGTTCGGGGTCTGGCCCGCTGCGCCGCAGCCAGCCGCGCAGGGTGTGCAGGCCGTCTTGCGCCTGCGCGATGCAGCTTTCAAGCATGTCGCAAAGCGCGGCAAATTCCGGCTCGATGCCGGTGTGCGGCTGCAGTGCCGCCTGCGCTGCATTCAGCCCGGCGAGTGCGCCGCCGTCCTGCCCGTCGCCTTCCAGCGCGGCGCAGGTGGCGTGTGCGGCGTCGATGAGCGCCTGCGCGTTGGCAAGGCGCGCGTGCTGCGCGCTCAACTCGTCCCATTCGTCTTCTTTGGGGTCGAGAGCCTCCATGTCCTTGATTTGCCAGAGCAGCCGCTCGCGCTCTTCGGCCAGCGTTTCCTGCGCTTCGCGTGCCTTGGCAAGTGCGTCCTCCGCGCTTTGCCATGCGTGCCAAAGCGCGGCGAGCGGAGCGGCGTCCACGCCGCCGTAGCCATCGAGCAGCGCGCGCACGGCGGCAGGCCGTGTGAGGCTTTGCCAGGCGTGCTGCCCGTGGATGTCCACCAGCCACGCGCCCAGCGTGCGCAACTGCCCGATGGTGGCGGGCGAGCCACCTATCCACGCGCGGCTTTTGCCGGCGGCGTCTATCGTGCGGCGCAGCAGCAGCGGTTCGTCGCTGCCGTCGTCAAAGCCTTCTTCGCGCAGCCACTCCTGCGCAGCGGCGGGCAGGGCGTCAAAGCTGGCGGCGATTTCGCAGCGCGGCTTGCCTTCGCGCACCCAGAGCGCATCGCCACGCGCACCCAGCAAGAGCTGCAGCGCGTCGATGAGTATGGATTTGCCCGCGCCCGTCTCACCCGTGAGCGCGGTAAAGCCCGCCGCCAGTTCCAAATCAAGCTGCGCAACGATGACGAAATCGCGCAGACAAAGCGTTGCGAGTGCCACGGTCTTCAGTGCCCCGCGTTCCAGTAGAGCTTTTTGCGCAGCGTGTCAAAGAACGACCAGCCCTGCGGGTGCAGGAAGCGCACATAGTCCTCGGCGCGGCGCACGACGATGCGGTCGCCCACATGCAGTTCGGTGAAGGAGAACATGTCAAAACTCGCGCTGGCGGCGCCAGCGACGATTTCAATCACGCCTTCCCTCGGATTGGGAATGATGACCGGGCGGCTGGACAGCGAATGCGGCGCAATGGGCACCGCCACCCACACATGCGCCTGCGGGTGAATCAGCGGCCCGCCCGCCGAGAGCGCATACGCCGTGGAGCCGGTGGGCGTGGCGATGATGAGGCCGTCGCCGCGCGTGTTGGCGATGAATTGCCCATCAGTTTCAATGCGCAGCTCCACCATGTGCGCTGCCGGGCCGCGGTTGACGACCACGTCGTTGAGCGCGAGCGACTCAAACAGGCAGGCGTCGCCGCGCATCACGCTGCCGCGCAGCATGCAGCGGCGGTCTTCCACATATTTGCCCGCGAGCATGGGCGGCAGCACCTGCTGGTATTCAGTCAGCGCAATGTCGGTGACAAAGCCCAGCCGCCCCTGGTTGATGCCGATGAGCGGCGTGCCAAAGGGCGCGAGCTTCTGGCTGGCGTCGAGCATGGTGCCGTCGCCGCCGATGACAATCGCCAGGTCGCAGCCGCGCCCGATGGCTTCGGTGTCAAACTCTTCCCATATGCCATACACGCCGAGCATGGCGGCGGTGCGCTTGCCGATGACCACTTCGCAGCCCGCCTGCTGCACCAGGGCGGCCACGTCGTGCATCACGGTGCGCGTGACTTTGAGCGACTCCACGTCGCTGGCTTCGGTGTGCCGCCCAATCAGGGCGGCGCGATGGAACTTGGTGGACTGCATGTGGCAAATTACATCACATGAAAAGCAAGCTAGACGAGCGCGCGCGCGTGCTGCTCAAGACACTGATTGAACGCTACATCGCCGCTGGCCAGCCGGTTGGCTCGCGCTCGCTTTCGGGCGCGCCCGGGCTGGAACTGTCGCCCGCGACCATACGCAACGTGATGAGCGACCTGGAAGACCTCGGCCTCATCGCCAGCCCGCACACCTCCGCCGGGCGCGTGCCCACCGCGCGCGGCTGGCGGCTGTTTGTGGACACCATGCTCACCGCGCCGCCGGGCGAAGTGTCCGCGCCCGCGCTGGCCGCCGGCCAGCCGCAGCAGGTGATTGCCAGCGCTGCGGACACGCTCTCGCAGCTTTCGCGCTTTGTGGGCGTGGTGCTTGCGCCGCGCCAGCCCACGCTGTTTCGGCACATTGAGTTTTTGCGCCTCTCGCGCAGGCGGCTGCTGCTCATCATCGTCTCGCCCGGCGGCGACGTGCAAAACCGCGTGCTGCTCACCGAGGAGGATTACAGCGACAGCCAGCTGCAGGAGGCCTCCAACTACCTCAACGCGCACTTTTCCGGGCTGGACATCGAGCAGGTGCGCCTGAAACTGCGGCGCGAAGCCGACACGCTGCGCGCCGAAATCGCGCGCCTCATGCAGCAGGCGCTGCAGGCGGGCAGCGAAGCGCTCACGCAGGCGCAGGGCGAATTGGTCATTTCGGGCGAGCGGCGCCTGCTGGACGTGAGCGACTTTTCCGGCGACCTCGACGGCCTGCGCCGCGCCTTTGACCTGTTCGAGCAAAAGGCGCTGCTCATCCGCCTGCTCGACAGCTCCTCGCAAGCCGAGGGCGTGCGCATCTTCATCGGCGGTGAAAGCCAGGACATGCCGCTGTCGGAACTGTCCGTGGTCAGCGCGCCCTACTAAGTGGACGGGCGCATCGTCGGCACCCTTGGCGTCATCGGTCCCACGCGCATGCCCTACGACCGCATGGTGCACATCGTCAACCTCACCGCGCGCATGGTCGGGCAGGCGCTCAGCGCGCAGGAAGAATAGGGCGCAAAAGCTGCATACCCATACAATATACATTTGTTTGCCGGCTTTATAAGCTTGCAAGCACATGATACTAGTAAAAAACAGGCGCTGTCCGCGTTCGCTGTGGAACTGGGCGCAGCACGCGAAATTCATCCCCTCGCCCTCGCGTGCTGCGAAGCAGCTCGGCAGAGGGAGAGGGTCAGGGAGAGGGTGCGCTGCCATGCGGCAGCATGGCGGCGCGCGGCGGCTTGCAAAACGAAGTTTCGGCGTAGCCAAAAGTATTGCCGTGTTCAGCACGTCAACGCCGCGCCGTTGCACGGCACGGCGCCCCC
>JAFRYL010000186.1 GCA_017437605.1 Ottowia sp.
AGGCCAGCGCCGCCAGCGGCGCAAGCAACGCCGCCGCCGCTGCGCCCCAGCCGTGCGCCACACCCAGCAACAGCACAGCGGGCGCGGCCCAGAGCACGCCCGCCGCCACGCTGCGCGCGGGCAGCGCCTCCGCCACCACGGGTTTGGACTTGCTGCCGTCCGCCTCGCCCACGTAGACCATGCCATACATCTGCGCCAGCGGCGCGGTGCGCGAGAGCACATGCGCGCCCAGCAGCGCCGCCGCGCCCATCCCCACGCCGCGCGACGCCAGCAGCGCGAGCAGCGCCACTTTCAGCCCGATGACCAGCACCAGCGCCAGCGTGCCGTAGCTGCCGATGCGCGAATCTTTCATGATGTGCAAGGCTTTTTCGCGCGTGGCACCGCCGCCAAGCCCGTCGCAGGTGTCCGCCAGCCCGTCCTCGTGAAAGCCGCCCGTGAGCCACACCGTGGTGATGGTCGCCAGCACCGCCGCCACCAGCGGCGCAAAGGGCTGCGCACCGAGCAGCGCCAACGCCGCCGCCAGCACTGCTGCCGCCGCCGCGCCCATCAGCCAGCCAATGGCGGGAAAGTGCGCCGCGCAGCGCTGCAGCATCTGCGGGCTGTAGCCCACCCACGCCGCCAGCTGCCCGGTGACGGGAATGCGCGTAAAGAACTGAACAGCTAGCAGGAAGTGGCGGAAAAAATCCATTGCGCGCGCGTTCAGGCTTTTTTGCTGCCGAATTTGGCTTCCGTGCCCGCGCGCAGGCGCTCGATGTTGGCGCGGTGGCGCCAAATCAACAGCGCCGCCATCACCAGAAACGCCACCACCGCCAGCACGCTATGCCCCCACGGACCCGGCAGCAGCATGATGAGCGGCGCAGCGGCTGCCGCCGACATGGACGCCAACGACACATAGCGCGTCGCCGCCAGCACAACGCCAAACACCACCAGCACCACCAGCGCCAGCCAGGGCGAAAGCGCCAGCACCACACCCAAGGCGGTCGCCACGCCCTTGCCGCCCTTGAAGCCGAAAAACACCGGATACAGGTGCCCCACAAACGCCGCCAGTCCGGTGAGCGCCGCCGCGCCTGCGCCCGTCAGCCCGTAGTCCGGGCCGATATGCAGTACCAGCGCCACGGGGAGCAAGCCCTTGAGCACATCGAGCACCAGCACCGCAATGGCCGCCGCCTTGGAGCCGGAGCGCAGCACGTTCGTCGCCCCCGGATTGCCCGAGCCGTAGCTGCGCGGGTCATTCAGCCCGAACACGCGACTCACCAACACGGCAAAACTCACCGAGCCGAGCAAATACCCGCCCACGATGGCCACAAACTGCCAGAAAAACAGGGGCATACCCTCGTCTCCTTCACTCAAAGCGGCACGGCGCACTGCACCGCCTGCGCGCCAAGAATATCCACACACACCTGCGGCGCCATGTGCAGCACATAGCCGCGCCGCCCGCCGTTGATGGCAATGCGCGGCAACGCCAGAATCGTCTGTTCAATATACACAGGCATCTCGCGCCGCGTGCCAAAGGGCGAGGTGCCGCCCACCAGATAGCCGCTGTATTTGCTGGCGATTTCGGGCGCGCACGGCTGCACCGACTTGGCGCCGATTTGCCGCGCCAGCGCCTGCGTGTTCACGCGCTGGTCGCCGTGCATGAGCACGACGAGCGGCTGCCCCTTGGCGTCCTGCATGATGAGCGTCTTGATGACCGCGTGCGCGTCCATGCCAAGCTGCGCCGCCAGATGCAGCGAAGTGCTGTGCATGTCGCCGCCGTGCGGCTGCCACTCGCACACGCTCTCCTCAAACGCCACGCCATGCGCGCGCAGCATGGCGGTGGCGGGCGTTTCACTGACGTGGCGGCGTTTGGCCATAGCGTTTTTTCAGCAGAATTGATTGGTATCGCATGGTTGCCGGCAACATAAGCCGGCAACCATATGATATTTGAATGAGTATGCGCTTTCAACGCTTGCCGCGCCTGCCTCCGGCGCGGTTCTGCGGGCGGCCACCTTGCGGGCGGCTTTGCGGACGTTGCGGGCGCTGGCCGAAGCCGGAGCGCGGTGCGCCGCCCCTTGGCGTGCCGCTTGAGGCTCCGCCGCTCCAGGTGCGGATGCCGCCGCGTTGCGTGCGGAAGTCGTCATCCTGAAAACCGCGCCGGTCGTCACGGCGGAAATCACGCCTGTCATCACGGCGGAAGCTGCGCGGCGCGCGCTCGTCCCGGTATTCGCGGTATTCACGGAGTTCACGCGGCTCAAAGCGCCGCCCGCGCGGCTCGCCGGTGTCAAAACGCGGGTCGCGGCGCTCGTAGCGCGGTTCGCGCTCAAAGCGCGGCTGGCGGTCTTCGCGGTATTCACGATATTCACGGTAGTCACGGCGCTCACCAGAACCGCCACGGCGCGCGCCGCTGCGCGGTTTGCCCCGTTCGCCACCACGGGGCGCAAAGGACTGGCTGCCCTCGTCCCATGAGGCGGGGCGCTCAAAGCGTTCACCGCGCTCAAATCGCTCAAACCGCTCGCCTTCG
>JAFRYL010000187.1 GCA_017437605.1 Ottowia sp.
CAAACGCCAGCAGGCGCTCGCCAGCGGCGCTGGCAAGCCACTCGTGCAGCGCGGCGCTGCTCATGCCACGCCTCCAATGGAAGGTGAAAACTGCTGCATACCCGAAGAAGTCTGCCCGTTTAATGCTCTTGATTTCAATGCTTTCCAGCCCCTCACACAGATTCTGTGGAAATGCAAGAGCCCAACTAATCCGCAAGGTTATTCCCCTTGCAAGCAGAGGGAATCCCTATAATCCGCGCCCCATGAATCTGCTCCCAGTCCACGCACTTGCCGACAACTACATCTGGTTGTTGCATGACGGCAACAACGCCTTGGTGGTTGACCCCGGCGAAGCTGCTCCTGCGCTGCGGGCGCTGGATGAGCACCATCTGCGCGCGGCGGCCATTCTAGTGACGCACCACCACGCCGACCACTGCGGCGGCGTGCGCGAGCTGTACGAGGTCACGTCCGCTCCCATCTTTGCCCCGGCGCATGACGGCCTGTCTCTTGGCGGCCTGCCCGTGCAGCCCGTGCGCGGCGGCGACACTTTTGAGGCGCTCGGCCTGCGCTGGCGCGTGCTGGACGTGCCCGGGCACACCGCCGGACACATGGCGTATTTCACCGAAAACATGGACGGCGCGCCGCTGCTCTTTTGCGGCGATGCGCTGTTTTGCGGCGGCTGCGGACGCATTTTTGAAGGCACGCCCGCGCAGATGCTCGCCTCGCTGGACGCCCTTGCCGCCCTGCCCGGCAGCACGCGCGTGTGCGCCGCGCATGAATACACGCTGGCCAACCTGCGCTTTGCGCAGCTTGTGGAGCCAGACAACACCGCCCTCGCGCAGCACCTCGCGCACTGCGAGCAGCTTCGCGCGCAGGAGCGCCCTACCCTGCCGAGCACGATTGCGCTCGAACAGGCCATCAACCCTTTTCTGCGCAGCCGCTGCCTCACGGTCATCCAGTCCGTGCGTGCGCACAGCGGCTGCACCGACGATGAAGTAGCGGTTTTCGCCGCCCTCCGAGAATGGAAAAACCAGGCATGAACCTCGTGAAGAACTGGCGCACCCTCGCGCTCGCACTTGCCGCCGGCGTCTGGCTGGCGGGCTGCTCCACCACTGGCACGCAGCAACAGGCTCGCGGCAGCGCCGCCAACCCCGCGCAGGGCGTCACCTTCCCCACGCACATCGGCGGCAGCCCTGAGCTGCGCCCAGGCGCTGTCACCACGCTCAGGGCGCCGGGCGACATCTGGGAGCGCATCCGACGCGGCTACGCCATGCCCGACATCGACACCGCCCTCGTGCGCCAGCAGGAGAACTACTACGCCAGCCACCCTGCCTATATCCAGCGCATGACCGAGCGTTCGCGCCGTTACATCTTCCACATCGTTGAAGAGCTGGAACAGCGCCGTATGCCCACCGAGCTTGCCCTGCTGCCCTTCGTGGAATCCGCCTTCAACCCGCAGGCTGTCAGCAGCGCCAAAGCCGCAGGCTTGTGGCAATTCATCCCCTCCACTGGCGCCAACTTTGACCTGCGCCAAAACAGCCTGCACGACGAGCGCCGCGACGTTGTCGCCTCCACCCGCGCCGCGCTGGACTACCTGGAGCGGCTGCACGGCATGTTCGGCGACTGGCACCTTGCGCTTGCCGCCTACAACTGGGGCGAAGGCAACGTGCAGCGCGCCATCGCGCGCAACCGCGCCGCCGGCCTGGGCGAAAGCTACCTTGACCTGCGCATGCCCAACGAAACACGGCACTACGTGCCCAAACTGCAGGCCATCAAGAACATCGTCAGCGACCCTGCGCGCTTCGGCGGCCAGCTTCCCCACATAGAAAACGAGCCATACTTTGAATCCGTGCCCATCAAGCACGACATGGACGTGGCTGTGGCCGCGCGCCTGGCCGAAATCTCCGTGGAAGACTTCCGCGCCATCAACCCCTCGCAGCGCAAACCCATCATCTTTGCTGCCAGCACCCCCACCATCCTCCTGCCTTGGGACAACGTCGACATCTTCAAGGAAAACCTCAGCCGCACCCCGGTGAGCGAACTCGCCTCCTGGACCGCCTGGGTCGTCCCCGAAAAACTCCGCCCCGCCGACATCGCGCAGCGCTTCGGCATGAGCGAAGCCGAGTTCCGCGCCATGAACTCCATCCCGCGCGGCAACCACATCGCCGGCGGCTCCACCGTCCTCGTGCCCCGCAGCCAGAGCGCCACCACCGCCACCGCCAGCAGCATCGTTGACAACGCACGGCTTGCCATCGTCTCCCCGCCCGCCCAACGCCGCGCCACCGTGCTGCGCAGCGCCACCGTGCGTGCGCGCAAGGGCGACTCCCTCTCGCGCATTGCCGCGCGCTACAACGTCCCCCTGGCCACCCTGAAAAGCTGGAACCCCGGCATCAAGCAACTGCGCGTTGGCCAAAGCGTCGCCTTGCGCCTGCCCAAACGCGCCGCCAGCGCCAGTGCCAAGGGCAGCGCACGCAAAGGCACCAAACTCGCCGCCAAAGGCAAGGCACCAGCCAAAAACGCAAAAGCCAGCGTAAAAACAACCAAAACTGCCAAAGGCAAGGCCAACACCAAAACAGCCAAAAACAGCAAACCCAACAGCAAGGCAGGCGCCAAAGTCGCCAAGGCCGACCCAAAAGCCAAAGCCAAACCCGCAGGCAAAACCGCCTCAAAAGGCAACGCCAAAAACAAGGGCACAGCTAAAGCCAAAAGCGCCCCCGCCAAGAAAAGCTCTGGCAGCAACGTCAAAGTCGCCCGCGCCAAACGCTGACTGGTGCGCACACAAAAAAACCTCGCGCTGCATACGCGAGGTTTTTTATGGCTCTGTTAAACCGCCGTTGACCTGGTTTCTTGCTCTTTGTTTTTTATTTCAGAGAAGCATACCAGGCCGTGTCAAACCGGGCGTCGTTCCGGCCTGCCCGTGCAGCCAGTGATAGAAGTCTTCCACCTCTCTGTCGAGCGTGTTAACGGTGTCCACCAGTCGTTCGGCCAGCGCCATCAAGGTGTCGAAGTCGCCGCTTTTCCAGGCATCGGTGTTGAGCATCAACTTCTGGAGTTGCTCGTTGCACTCCCTCATGGTGTTGGACAGGGAGCCAACCTTTTGCTCGGCCTCTTCGCGCGGAAGTTGAACCATGGGCGTTCCTTTCAAAATGAAAGACCAAAGTATACAGACGCACACCGCAGGAGCACGGCCTGCACCTCACACCTCCGAGCATATATGAAGGGTATCGCTTCATCGCCGGTAACTTGTGCCGGCGGCAAGACGTTTTTACGTCAGGTATACGACTTTCACCCAATCAAAAACGGCTGCCCCGTCACGGGCGTGCTTGGCTGCGCGAAGTCCTGCCGCGCCATGATGCCTGCCAGGCGCGCCGCGCGCCCGGCCTGCACTGCCTGACGGAAGGCGCCCGCCATACGCACCGGGTCGGGCGAATAACTCACGGCGCTGTTAATCAGCACCGCGTCAAAGCCCATTTCCATTGCCTGCGCCGCGTGGCTAGGCGCGCCTATGCCCGCATCCACTATCAGCGTGGCGTCCGGTAGACGCTCGCGCAGCAGCCGCAGCGCAAACGGGTTCAGCAGCCCCTGCCCCGAGCCTATCGGCGCGCCCCACGGCATCAGCAGCGGGCAGCCCACGTCCAGCAGGCGGCGGCAGGTCACCAAATCGTCCGTGCAGTAGGGAAACACCACAAAGCCCTCGCGCACCAGCTCGCGCGCGGCCACGAGCAGCTCCTGCGGGTCGGGCTGCAGCGTGTAATCGTCGCCCACCACTTCCAGCTTCAGCCACGGCGTGCCGTAAAGCTCGCGCGCCATGTGTGCAAGCTGCACCGCCTCACGCGCGCTCGTGCAGCCAGCGGTGTTGGGCAGCAGATGCGCGCCGCGCTCGCGCAGCGCCACACGCACCATCTCCACAAAAGCGTTCTCGCCCCCGCCCGGCGCAAGCTGGCGCTTCAAGCCGACGGTGACCACCTGCGCGCCCGACGCCGCAATCGCCTCGCCCAGCACCTGCGGCGACGGATACCGAGCGGTACCCAGCAGCAGGCGGCTGAAAAGCTCCACCTCGCCCACGCGCCACACGTCGGCTGTTTCATTGGAATCTGCACACGCCATCGTCTACACCCGAACAAGAAAACAAGACAGGCAACAGTCTATGCCAGCCAACCATTCCCCTCGCCCCCGCCGCTGCGCCAGCAGCGGGCTTGGGGAGAGGGCTGGGTGAGGGGGAAAATGAATGGGTATCCATTCATCGCCGGCTTGATAAGCCGGCAAGCAAACATATTTTCGATTGGTATGCCATAAAAAAGCCTCCCGGCGGGAGGCTTTTGGTGCAGCCGCTTGCGCTTAGCTGGCGCTGAAGGCAAAGCCGCCCTCAGCCGCCTCGTCCGCCGTGACGCGGATGGTGCTCTTGGGCAGGAACTTGCCTTCCAGCAGCAGCTTGGAGAGCGGGTTTTCGATGCGCTGCTGAATGGCGCGCTTGAGCGGGCGCGCGCCAAACACGGGGTCAAAGCCCACCTTGGCCAATGCTGCCAGCGCCGCATCGTCCACATCCAGCGCCAAATCCATTTTGTGCAGGCGCGCGTCCAGCACACCGAGCTGGATTTTGGCGATGGCGGCAATATGCTCGCTGCCAAGCGCGTGGAATATCACGCTCTCGTCAATGCGGTTGAGAAACTCGGGGCGGAAATGCTGTTTCACTTCGCTCCACACGGCGTCTTTCAGTTCCGCATAATCCTTGGTGGCGAGATTCTGAATCAGCGCGCTGCCGATGTTGCTCGTCATCACAATCACGGTGTTCTTGAAATCCACCGTGCGCCCCTGCCCGTCGGTCAGGCGCCCGTCGTCAAGCACCTGCAGCAGGATATTGAACACGTCCGGGTGCGCCTTTTCCACCTCGTCCAGCAATATCACGCTGTACGGTTTGCGGCGCACGGCTTCCGTCAAATAGCCGCCCTCGTCGTAGCCCACATAGCCGGGCGGCGCACCAATGAGGCGCGAGACGCTGTGCTTTTCCATGAATTCGCTCATGTCCAGGCGCACCATGTGGTCTTCGCTGTCAAACAGGAAGGCCGCCAGCGCCTTGCAAAGCTCGGTTTTGCACACGCCCGTTGGCCCAAGGAACAAAAAGCTCCCGAGCGGGCGGCGCGGGTCGGACAGCCCCGCGCGCGAGCGGCGGATGGCGTCAGCGATGGCGCGCACGGCTTCGTCCTGCCCCACAACGCGCTGGTGCAGCGCCGTTTCCATTTTCAGCAGTTTTTCGCGCTCGCCCTGCATCATTTTGCTCACCGGTATGCCGGTGGCGCGGCTGACGACTTCGGCAATTTCCTCCGCGTCCACGCGCGTGCGCAGCAGTTTGTGCTGAACGGCGGTGCCCTGCCCGCTTTGTGCGTCTTTCAGGCGTTTTTCCAGCTCCGGCAATTCGCCATATTGCAGGCGCGCAAGCTGCTCAAAATCGCCCTTGCGCTTGAGTTCGTCAATGCGCGTGTGCAACTGCTCGATTTGCTTGCGCACCTGCTCGCTGCCCTGCGCCTGGGCTTTTTCGCCTTTCCAGACTTCTTCCAGGTCGGCGTATTCCTTTTCCAGCTTTTGCAGCTCCTCCTCAATGAGGGCAAGGCGCTTTTTGGACGCCTCGTCGGTTTCCTTTTTCATGGCTTCGCGCTCAATCTTGAGCTGAATCATGCGGCGCTCAAGTTTGTCCATTGCCTCCGGTTTGGAGTCAATTTCAATCTTGATTTTGGCGGCAGCCTCGTCAATCAGGTCAATCGCCTTGTCAGGCAGGAAGCGGTCGGTGATGTAGCGCGCGCTCAACTCGGCAGCCGCAACGATGGCGGGGTCGGTAATGTCCACGCCGTGATGCGCCTCATATTTGCCCTGCAGCCCGCGCAGGATGGCGATGGTGTCTTCCACACTCGGCTCATCAATCAGCACTTTCTGGAAGCGCCGCTCCAATGCCGCATCTTTTTCTATATATTTGCGGTATTCGTCCAGCGTGGTGGCGCCGATGCAGTGCAATTCGCCGCGCGCAAGTGCGGGCTTGAGCATATTTCCCGCGTCAATGGCGCCCTCCGCCTTGCCCGCGCCCACCATGGTGTGCAGCTCGTCAATAAAGAGAATGATGCGCCCTTCTTCGCGCGCCACTTCTTTCAGCACGGCTTTCAGGCGCTCCTCAAACTCGCCGCGATATTTTGCGCCCGCGAGCAAGCCCGCCATATCCAGCGCAAGCACGCGCTTTTCGCGTATCGTGTCGGGCACTTCGCCCGCCACGATACGCTGCGCCAGCCCTTCCACAATGGCGGTTTTGCCCACGCCCGGCTCGCCAATCAGGACGGGGTTGTTTTTGCTGCGGCGCTGCAGCACCTGAATGGCGCGGCGTATTTCATCGTCGCGCCCAATCACGGGGTCAAGTTTTCCGCTGCGCGCGCGCTCGGTCAAATCAAGCGTATATTTTTTCAGCGCGCCGCGCTGGTTTTCACCTTCGGCGCTGTCCATGCTCTGGCCGCCGCGCACGGCGCCAATGGCCTCTTCCAGCGCCCGGCGCGTAAGGCCGTGCTCGCGCGCCAGATTGCCGGCAGCGGTTTTGCTGTCAGCAAGCGCCAGCAAAAAGATTTCGCTGGAAATGAACTGGTCGCCGCGTTTGATGGCTTCCTTTTCTGTTTCCTGCAGCAGCCGCCCCAAATCTGGGCCGACCTGCACGCCGTCGCCGCCCTGCACTTGCGGCAGGCGGGCGATGGCGTCCTGCGCGGCGCGCAGCAGCGGCGCGGTATGCACGCCCGCGCGCTGCAGCAGCGGCGCCGGGCCGCCCTCCTGCTCCAGCATGGCGGCGAGCAGGTGCTCGGGCTGAATGTAGGCGGCGTCGTGCGCCAGCGCCAGCGACTGCGCG
>JAFRYL010000188.1 GCA_017437605.1 Ottowia sp.
AGCCGCAGCGTTCGCACTGCGTCTGCGGCAGCGCGTCGAGCAGGCGCGCGGCAAGCTGCGCCTGGGCTGCGTTCAGGGGGGCGTGTGTGCTCATGCTCCGTGCGGGTGGTGAAAAAAAGGGCGCTGCGCGCGCCCTTGTACTTGCAGTGCCAGGATTATTTCTTGGCTTTGGCGGGTTTATCGGCACTCTGGGGGAAACGCGCCATGAACGCCTTGACCTTCGGATATACGAAGGTGCGCCAGCGCCGTCCGCTGAAGATGCCGTAGTGCCCGGCGCCGTCCACGGTGAGTTCGTAGACGTTTTCCGGCGGCAGCGAGCTGCAGAGCTTGATGGCAGCCGTCGTCTGCCCCAGACCGGTGATGTCGTCGCGCGAGCCTTCCACCGTCATCAGCCCCATGCCCTTGATGTCCTGCGGGCGCACCAGCTCCATCTTGCCCTCGGGCGAGCGCACTTCCCACTCGCCCTTGGCGAGCGCGTAGTCCTGAAACACGGTCTTGATGGTTTCCAGATAGAAGGCCGCGTCCATGTCCAGCACGGCGTTGTATTCGTCGTAGAACTTGCGGTGCGATTCGGCGCTGGAGTCGTCGCCACGAATCAGGCTGAGGAAGTAGTCGTAGTGGCTGCTGGCGTGGCGCCCCGGGTTCATGGAAATGAAGCCCGCGTGCTGCAGAAAGCCGGGGTACACGCGGCGGCCTGCGCCCGGGTACTTGGGCGGCACGCGGTAGATGAGGCGGTTGTCAAACCAAGAGAAGCTGCGGCGCTCAGCCAGCGCGTTCACGTCCGTGGGGGACTGGCGCGCGTCCACCGGCCCGCCCATGAGCACCATGGACAGCGGCAGCTTCTCGCCATGCGTGGCCATGAGCGAAATGGCGCCCAGCACCGGCACGCACGACTGGCACACGCACACCACATGGCAGTTGCCGTGCTCGGCCTGCACGTGGCGGATGAATTCCTGCGCGTAGTTCACGTAGTCGTCCAGATGGAACACGCCTTCGCTCGTGGGCACCATGCGTGCGTCCGTCCAGTCCGTGATGTAGGTCTTGTGCCCTTCCACCATGGTGCGCACGGTGTCGCGCTCGAGCGTGGCGTGGTGGCCAGACAGCGGCGCAAAGATGATGACGGCGGGGTGCGTGAGCAGCTCGGCGAGGATTTCCGGCTTGTCCGAGAGGCGCTTGAAGCGGCGCAGCTCGCAGAAGGGCTTGGTGAGCGACACCTGCTCGTCAATCACCAGACGCGTGCCATCTTCGCGGTCCACATGGCCGATGTTGAACTCGGGCTTCTCGTAGTCCTTGCCCAGACGGTAGAACAGGCCGTAGGCCGCCGAAATGCGGCTGGCCAGCGGCAGGCGGCCAACGGGTGTGTAGGGGTTGCCGTAGAGGTGGGAAGCGGCATCGGCCATGTCAGCGAACGGCTCGATGAGCTGGCGCTGCGCTTCGTAGAGTTGATACAGCATGGCAGTTGAAGTGTGTTGTGGTCAAAAGGGAAAGCGGCAGGCTGCGCGAGCCGCCAGCGACAAACGGGCAATTGTGTACCGCAGCGCGGGCGATTGTGCGCCACAAATGCTGCGAAGCAACAAAAAAGGCGATGAGGGCATATACCTATTGATATACCCAATCATTGCCGGCTTATATTGCCGGCGAACATATGATACCAATGCAATAAGCCCCCTCACCCTACCCTCTCCCCCTGCTATCGCGGGGGCGAGGGGACTGGTTTTTTGTGCGCACGGCGCGCAAAAAAAGAACTTTCCCTCTCCTTCGCGTGCCGCGAAGCGGCTCGACGGGGGGAGAGGGCGCAGGGTGAGGGTGCGCCGTGCTGCGTCAGCGGCGCGGCGGCAAAGCGTATACCTCGTGATATATTACGTCGTTTCCGGCTTATATTGCCGGCAACAAAACAATACCCTGTCAATTCTGCGCCGCCGGCCAGCCCGCAACCCACGCCAGCCCGCGCGCGCCAACGCGCAGCAGCGGACCTGGAGGCGCTGCATTGCACTCTTCGTCCTCCCTGTAGTGCCTCGCCTTGCGGCACGCCTCTTGCGCGGCGCGCACACCCTCGGCGGCGGCGGCAAAGCGGCGCGGCACATAGAGGCTGTGATTGAGCAGGTTCACGCTGGGGTGTTGCCTGTCCCAGCGCACGCTGCCGGGGGCGATGGCGTGGCGCGTCGCATCGGGCCAGCGGCGGCGCAACTCCTCCACGTTGCTACCTGCGTCCACGATGAACAGGCGCGAGTCTTCCTCCTGCGCTTCACGCAGGCGCTTTTCGGCGTTGTTCTGGCACGTTTGCGCCTCCTCGCGCGCCGTCTCGTCAGGCGCCTGCTGCTGCCTCTGCAGGCACTGCTGCACCAAGCGCTGGCGGCTTGCCACTTCTTGCTGCCAAGCCTCACCCGCCAGCTCCAGCACCAGCCACACGGGACGCGCAGGCGCACGGCGCCGTTCAGCGTCAACATCTGCAGCAAACCCCAACGCGCGCATCTTGTCCGCCGTCAGCCAGGGCGAGGAATGGGCGCACGCCCATCCGTACTTGCTGGCGCCCCAGTCGCAGGTTTCGCGCACCTTTAGCCGCGTCGTGGTGCTGCGCCCCGCAATGTTCTTGTGCTCGCGCACCCATACCTCGCGCGCCGAAAGCTGCAATTGCGCCTGCACGTTGCTGGCGTTGGCGCGCACCTTCATTAGCGCCGCGCCGTTGCCGATGACGAGCACCGCCAGCGCCGCCGCAGTGCCAAGGGCAGCGCGCTGCACCTGCGCCGACCAGCCGCGCCGTTCCAGCCACGGCAGCCCGCGCCACGGTGCGGCGGTCTTTTCTACAGCAGCTGGCGCGCGGCCAGTGCCCTTGCCCGCGCGCAGCCGCCGCAGCACCAGCACGGCGAGCACGGCAATCAACCCGATGAGCAGGAAGAAGAGTTCCTTGGGCAGCGCGTCCCACCACCACTCAAAAAATTTGAAGATGAGCAGCAGCGTGCCGAAAAACACGCTTGTGTAGACCGTCTCTGACCAGCCGCGCCGCACGCCCAGCGCCACGAGCAGCGCGGCGCTCAATCCCGTCACAAGCTGCCAGCAGTGCTCCACCGTTTTTTCTTCCCACGGCAGGAAGCTGTGGTCGCCATCAAAACCCACCATCAGCGCGGGCACAAACCACACCAGCAGCGCCATGAAGCGCACAGCGCCCGCCTGCTCGCTGCCGCGCCGCTGCTGCGCCCACGCCGCAGCCGCCAGCAGTGCAGTGGCGGGCAGGAAGGTTTCTGGCCAACGCGCGAATTCGTCCCATGTAAAACCCGCATACTGCATGCCGCTTGCCGCAGCAAACACGGCCAGCGCGCCCACCGCCACCGCCAGCAGCAGGCGCGACGTTGCCGCCAGCGTCAACGCCAGCGCAAACAGCCCCAGCAGCAGATAAAAGCCGGGCGAAGATGGAATGTTGAACATGTGCCCCAGCAGCGCCACGTCCAGCCCGAAGCACACGCAGGCCAGCACGCCAAAGAGCCTCGCAAAAAGCCCACCCTTCTCGCGCGCGGCAAACAGCCCGCAGGTGACGGTGAACAGGAAGGCCGCCAGCAGCGGCAGCATCACCTGCCCCGCTTCATTCATGTGCCGCCACAGCCGCCAAAGCAGCAAAAACACGCCCATGCCCAGCGCCAGCGCCGCAAGGAAGGCCGCCACCTTCACGCCCCACGAAAGCTGGCGCTGTCCGCGCCCCACATCAATATCAAAGCGCTGCCGCCAGTCCGCCAGCGCCGCCTGCTGGCTGGCGGCAATGGCGGCGCGCTGCGCCTCATCAAGCTGCAGCGCGCCCTCGGCTTCAAGGCGCGCGAGTTCCTGCGCAAAGGCTTCAATGCGCGCGGCGGCATCCTGTGCAGCGGCGCGTGTGGCGGGTTGTGCGGTGTTAGTCATAGAGAGCATTATCGGAATTTCAGTAATGTCAAAGGTATCTTTTTGCCGCCGGCTTTCTTTGCTGGCAAACAAGTATAGTGTTGATGGGTATCCATTCAGCAGCATGCGGCTTCTTTTATACCCACAAGAAATACATTTGCTTGCCGGCTTATCAAGCCGGCGAACCTAATATACCCTAAGCATTTCCCCGCGCCTATCATCGCCCCCCATGATTTCGCCCGCCCTGCTCTACGCCCGCCTGCCCGCGTTTGTGCGCGCGCCGCTGCACGTGCTCGCGGTCACATGGCAGGTGATGATGCTGGGCGCGCAGCTTGCGGTGCTGACGCTCACGCCCGCCGTGTGGCGCAGCGCCAGTGTGCGCGAGGCCACGCTGCGCCAGATTCACGACGCGGCCTGGTACGCGCTGCCGGGTTTCACGGCGCTGATGACGCTGCTGAGTCTGGTGCTGATTCACATCGTCATGGTCACGGCGCATTCCTACGGGCTGACGCCCTATGCGCTTGAGACGATGGTGCGCATGCTGGTGCTGGAACTGCTGCCGCTGGCCGCCGCTCTGTTCATCGCCATCAGTTACAGCGTGCCCGAGGGCAACACCCTCTTTCGCCTGCGGCGCGACGGGGCGCTGGCGCAGCTGCGCGCATCGGGTGGCGAGCCGCTGGTGCAGTTCGTGCTGCCGCGCGCGCTGGGCGCGGGCTTTGCCGTGGTGCTGCTGGCGCTCATCAGCGCGCTGGTGGCGCTGGTGCTCTCCTATGCGGCGGTGCATGGCTTCACGCTGGCGGGGCTAAGCTCCTACAACCACGCCGTCGGCACCATTTTCAGCCGCATCGTCGTCGCCATTCTGGTGGTGAAGACGGCGGCGTTTGCGATGGCTGTGGCCCTCATGCCGCTCGCGGGCGCGCTGCGCGACGCGCCCAAGCGCGCCACGCGCACCAGCGTGGAGCTGCGCGGCCTCGTGCGTATGGCCGCGTTCATGCTGCTCATAGAAATCGCCTCGCTCGTTGGCAACTATTACTGACCTTCCTCCCATGCCTGACACCTCCCTGCCCCCTGACGACGACGCCCCCGCCATTTCGCCGCGCCGCCTGCGCGTGCGCGCCCTCATGCTGCTGGCGCTGATGGCAGCGCTGCTCGTGGGCGGCGTGCTGTATCTGCTGTATGTGCGCGGCGCGTTCGAGCCGACGCAGCCGCTGTTTCTCAAATGCGAAAACTCCGAAGGCATCTCCACTGGCATGGACATGACTTTTTCCGGTTTTCCCATCGGGCGCGTGCGCCGCATCCGCATGGGGCGCGACGGGCAGGCGCTGGTGCGCGTGGACATCAAGGTCAGCCATGCCCACCTGCTGCGCGAGAGCACCATCTTCCTGCTGGAAACCAACATCGTCGGCGCCGCGAAGCTGCGTGCCGTCACCAGCCAGCTTGACGACCCGCTCCTGCCTCCCGGCAGCCGCCGCCCGCTGCTGCGCGGCGACCTCGCCGCCGAACTCCCCCGCATCCTCGCCGAAGCCAGCGCGCTGATGAACAACCTCGTGCAACTGACCTCCGGCGAATCCGCCCTTTCGCAGGCGCTGGAAGACATCCATCGCCTCACCGAGCGCATCTCCACCCCGGTCAAGGGCGGCGTGCTCGGCGCCATCACCGGCAACCCGCGCGACGGGCAGCGCCTCTCGCGCCTGCTGGAAAACGCGGATGCGCTTGTGCTCAACCTCGATACGCTGGCCAAAAACGCCAACACGCAAGTGCTCGGCCCCAAGGGGCTGACCAGCGACGCACAAACCGCCCTGCGCCAAGTGCAAAAAATGCTCGACGAACTGCGCGAAAGCCTGAAAAAACTCGACGCCATCCTTGGCGACGCCAAAAACATCACCGGCAACGTCGAGGGCGCCACCACCGACCTGCAAGACCTGCGCGACGAAGTGGACGCCAACCTGCAGCGCGCCGAAACCCTGATGAACAGCCTCAGCCGCCGCTGGCCCTTTGCCAGTGGCAAACAGGAACTCAAGCTGCCATGACGACGCCCCGCCTTGCCGCCCTTGCCGCCGCCGCACTGCTTGCCGCGTGCAGCACCACTGAACCCGTGCCCGACTGGAAAACCAATGCGCTCGCCAGCATTGAGCGCGCCACGGAACACCACCTGCAGGGCAAGACGCGTCAGGCCGCTGGCGAATGGCGCAAGGCGCGCCAAGACATCAGCGCCACCGGGCGGCTGGACCTGCTCGCGCGGCTGGAATTGAACGCCTGCGCCGCGCGCACCGCCGGGCTGGACTTTGGCGAATGCGCCGCCTTCGCGCCGCTTGCCGAAGACGCAGGCGACGACGACCGCGCCTACGCGCGCTACCTTGCCGCCGCGCTGCAGGAGGGCGACGCCGCCCTGCTGCCCGCCGCGCACCAGGGCGCGGCTGCTGCCATCGCCGCTGCCACGCCCGAAGCCGCTGAACAGGCCGCAGCCGCCATCGCCGACCCCTACGCGCGCCTCATCGCCGCTGCCGTGCTGCTGCACGCGGGTTTGGGCAGCGACGCCCTCGCCCAACTCGCCGCCGACACCGCCAGCGCCCAAGGCTGGCGCCGCCCGCTGCTCGCATGGCTACAGCTGCTCACCCGCAGCCAGAACGCCGACACCGCCGCCCTCGCCACGCGCCGCATTCAGATGATGGAACGCCAAGGCGCACCGGCGGGGGAATAAGGCGCTAGACTTTTGCCCGCCCGCTCCAAGGCGGCAGCTCAAGCTGGTTCGCTTACTGCATCGTTGGTGTCACGAGGGGCACATCGGGGAAGTAGGCGCGGTAGCGCTGCACATCGCGCGTCAGGATGGGCATACCCGCCACTTGCGCGTGCGCCCCGATGAAAAAGTCACTCAAGACGTTGGTCTTTGTGCCGCCATTCTTGCGGTATTGCGCAAACGCCTTGCCAGCAAGAAAAGCTGCATCTTTAGGGATGCCCAAAACCACTATCCTGGCTTCTTCCAAAAAGGCATCCAATTGTTCAGATGCGGTAAACGATAGGGATATTTCAGCGTAGATGATGTGATTAATAACCAAGTCTTGCTTGAAGGACTGCGCTTTTAATTGCGACAAAGACCAATCCTTCCAAACAGGGTCATTGCCAAACACATCAATAAAAATGTTGGCGTCAACCAGCATCAATCATCTCCACGCAACATCGCCATCAACTCGCCTGGCTGCCACTTGACGGTGGCAGCACCAACCATCTTGTCAAAAACGGAAGGGTCAGGTGGGGCGTAGGGTTTTGCCTCCTTTATGAGCACTCCGCCGCTGCTGGCACTTACATCAAGGGGCATACCGGGCGCAAGCCCAGCCGCGTTGCGTACGCTCTCCGGGATGGTGACTTGCCCATTGGCGGTCATGGTTGTGGCGGTCATGAGTTTTCTCCTTGGTCGTTGTCGCAAGTGTCGCACCTCTTGGCACATAGCGCAAGCGCTGCCGCTGGCCGCAGCTCGCATGGTTAGGGCTGCTCTCCTGCAGCCACAACACCGACACCGCCGCCCTCGCCGCCCGCCGCATCCAGATGATGGGGCGCGAAGGTGCGCCGCAGGGGGAATAAACCTGCATACTGCCAGCTACTACATTACACCGTCGGCTTATGTTGCCGGCGGTAAAATTATACCCTTGCAAAGCTGCCTGTTCAGTCAATGATGGAAGAGTGGAAATCCGCTTTCCGCACCGTGCCGTCCGGCGCGTGCTCCAGAATGCACACGGAGCGCCCGTAGGAGGCGGCGCCGTGCATCAACTTTAGGCCTTCTGGCCCGGTAATGCGCAGCTTTTCCCGCGCGGCAATGGCGCGCAATGCCTCCAAGTTCATGCCAACCGCCGTGCGGCAGATGTTCTTGATGGTTTCGTGCTGCTGCATGAAGCGGTACCAGAACAGCGCCATGCCGGAAACAAACAGCGCCACAACGACAAGGGCAATTTTCTTGATTTTCATCGTTATTCTTTCACATACCGGCAGCAGTCACACCTAATCGCCGGCTTATGAAGCCGGCGATGAAGTTATACGTTGCCTCACAATCAATTTCCACTTCGTTGCCGATGGCAGTCGCAAGCGCGGGAAGGTTTCATGCAAAAACATATTTCAGCACCGCCACGGCCAGCACCATGCCAAGCGACAACACACCGTAGCCGATGTCAGCGGGTAGGCGCTCCATTTCCAGGTACGCCTCGCGCGGTTTTTTTGTATTCACCAGCACCTCCAGCGTCTGCCCCACTTCAAGGGAAAGGCTGCGCTGGCGCACCTGCTTCACCGTGTCCGAATAAAAGTTGAAATAGGGTGAAATGGCGGTGCTGGAATATGTTACGCCATTCCAGACGTATTCATAGCGCAGTTTCACCAGCCTAGGATATTGCTCCACGGCGCGGCTGATGGTGCATTCAGCCACTGCGCCCTGTATTTTTTCAAAGTCTGCACGCCGGAAATACAACAGTGCGCAGCGCAAGGTTTGCGTTGTAACAAAGGTTATGTACAGAAGAAAAAGCAAGGTAGCAAAGCTCCAGCGGACAGGGGAAAAATCACTTTTCGCCAGAACCGCCGCCAACACCATCGCTACCACCGCACCCGGCGGCGTGCGCGGGGAAACGTAAGGGAGCATTTATATACCCATCACTTTGCGCTTGTTTCCAGGCGTTTTAAGGTGTACAGGAACGCGCAAAAAATCCTGTTAAATAAGCCTCTTCAAAAAATAAAAACACAACCAACGCCCACACCAGAGCCAGCAACAGCGTCGCCGTCAGTGCCCGCTTTTGAAAAGGTGCAACGGCAACGCAGCCGTAGGCAATATATTTAATAAATCGGAGAGGGTTTCCCTTGAAGTCAAACGGCTCGCGTGGAAAATAAAAAATTTCATGTGCATCAAAATAAAGTCCCGCCACAAAAAATGTCACCACAGCGATGGCGGCAAAAAGGACACGGTCAAACCAGTGCATTTCCAAAGCTCCACATACCCAAAGGAATCACACTTCATCGCTGGCTTATAAAGCCGGCGATGAAGTGATACCCATCAAATATCCAGGTCTACTTCGTCGCTGCCGAGTTCCATCAAGGTGCGGCGCGCGGCGGCTTCGCCGCGTGCCATGAGGTATTTGAGTTCCTGCGTGGTTTGGCCGAAGTCCAAGTCGCCAAGCTGCACGGGGGCAAGGCGGCGCGTGTCGGGGTTGAGGGTGGTTTCCCAGAGTTGCGTGGCGTTCATTTCGCCCAGCCCCTTGAAGCGGCTCACCTGCCATTTGCCTTCGGGAATGCCGTCTTTGCGCAGTTTGCTCAATATGGCGCCAAGTTCGGCGTCGTGCAGGGCGTAGAATTTGCGCGCTGGCTTTTTGCCGCGTGCGGGCGCGTCGATGCGGAAAAGCGGCGGGCGCGCAACGAAAATGTGTCCGGCATCGATGAGGCGCGGAAAATGCCGGAAAAACAGCGCCAGCAGCAGCACCTGAATGTGCGAGCCGTCCACGTCGGCGTCTGACAATATGCAGATTTTGCCGTAGCGCAGCCCGCTCAAGTCCACGTCGTCGTCCGCGCCGTGCGGGTCCACGCCAATCGCCACGGATATGTCGTGAATTTCGGCGTTGGAAAACAATTGCTCGCGCGCCACTTCCCAGGTGTTGAGGATTTTTCCGCGCAGCGGCAGCACGGCCTGCGTTTCCTTATCGCGCCCCATTTTTGCGCTGCCGCCGGCGCTGTCGCCTTCCACCAGAAAGAGTTCATTCACGGCAATATCGCGGCTTTCGCAGTCGGTCAATTTGCCGGGCAGCACGGCCACGCTGCTTGCCTTGCGTTTTTCCACCTTGCGGCTGTTGCGTTGGCGGCTTTGCGCGCTGGCAATCACCAGCGCGGCGAGCGCCTTGCCGCTTTCCACGTTGTTGTTCAGCCAGAGTTCAAACGCTGGCCGCACCATGCTGGAGACGAGCCGCAGCGCGTCGCGGCTGGTGAGGCGCTCCTTGATTTGCCCCTGAAATTGCGGGTCAAGCACGCGGGCGCTCAAGACGTAGCTGGCGTGCGTGAACAGGTCTTCGGGCATGAGCCGCACGCCCTTGGGCAGCAGCGCGTGCAGCTCGATGAAGCCGCGCACCGCCTGGAACAGCCCTTCGCGCAGGCCGCCCTCGTGCGTGCCGCCCGCGCCAGTGGCAATCAGGTTGACGTAGCTCTCGCGCAGCGTGCCGCCCTCCTCGCCAAACGCCACCGCCCAGTGCGCGCCCTCGCCTTCGGCAAAGTTGCCATCGCCCTCCGCGGCATAGCTCTCGCCCTCAAAAATGGGAATCAGCGGCGCGTCGCGCAGCGCCTGCTCCAGATAGGCGCGCAAACCTCCTTCAAAGCGCCACTCCTGCCGCTCGCCCGTGGCCTCCACCAGCAGGGAAACGAGCAGCCCCGGCATCAGAAGCGCCTTGCTGCGCAAAAGCTGCTGCAGGCGCGGTAGCGGCAGCGCGGCGCATTCAAAAAAAGCGGCAACGGGCCAGGCGCGCACCGTG
>JAFRYL010000189.1 GCA_017437605.1 Ottowia sp.
ATGGCGCAGGAAACAATATGCTCTGCGCAGGCAATCTATACAAGTCTGTTTTGGCAGGAAAAAGGGAAGCCTTCTCCTGATGAAGCAAAACTTGCGTTATGGGATAAAAAATACAACGATGCCGATGATGAACTGCGCAACTTGCGGTTTGATGATGATGCAGGCATTCAAAACGCCATTGAAAAATATACTGCCATCATCAGGGAACTGAAACAGGCGATATAGCAGCCCAGCGCAGCGCCCGAAAAAAAACGCCGCCGCACACTAAGGTGCAGCGGCGTTTGTTTTGAAACAAGCGGCGTTCAGCTTTCCAGCGCCGCCAGTGCCTTGGCTGCGATGTCCTGCACGCTGCCCACGCCGCTGATGCTGCGGTATTTGGGCGCGGCAGCAGGGTCTTGCGCCGCCCAGTCGCGGTAGTAGGCGGTGAGCGGCTGCGTTTGCTGCTGGTAGACCTCAAGGCGGCGGCGCACAGTTTCTTCCTTGTCGTCGTCGCGCTGCACCAGCGGCTCGCCCGTCAGGTCGTCCTTGCCCTCCACCTTGGGCGGGTTGAACTTGATGTGGTAGGTGCGCCCACTGGCCGGGTGGCTGCGGCGGCCACTCATGCGCTCCACAATATCGTCAAACGGCACTTCAATTTCCAGCACATAATCAATTTTCACGCCGGCGTCGCGCATGGCCTGCGCCTGCGCGATGGTGCGCGGAAAGCCGTCAAACAGAAAACCGTTGGCGCAGTCTGCGGCGGCAATGCGCTCTTTCACCAGCGCGATTATCAAATCGTCGCTCACCAGACCGCCACTTGCCATCACGTCCTTGGCCTGCAGGCCAAGCGGCGTGCCCGCTTTCACGGCGGCGCGCAGCATGTCGCCGGTTGAAATCTGCGGAATACCGTATTTTTCGCAAATGGTCGCGGCCTGCGTGCCCTTGCCTGCGCCCGGGGCGCCGAGCAAAATGAGTTTCATGGTGTTTTGTCCTCTCAAAAACAAGAAAAAGAAAACTGAATCATCCCCTCGCCCCCGCGACAGCAGGGGGAGAGGGGAAGTGTTTTGAATAGATGGCGCGCACGCGCTCCAAATCCTGCGGCGTGTCCACGCCTGCGCCGGGCGCGCTGTCTGTGACATGCACGGCAATCCGCCAGCCGTGCCAGAGCGCGCGCAATTGTTCCAGCGCCTCCAGCCGCTCAATCGGCGCCTGCGCAAGCTGCGTGAAGGCGCGCACGTCGGCGGCGCGGTAGCTGTATATCCCGATGTGGCGCAGCGGCGCGGGCTGCGGCAGCGCCATCAGGCCGCCCGAAATGCCGTCGGCAAAGCCATCGCGCCACCACGGCAGCGGCGCGCGGCTGAACAGCAGCGCCAGCCCCTGCGCGTCGCACACCGCCTTGACCACGTTCGGGTTCAGAAAATCTTCCAGCGCCTCTATCGGGTGCGCCGCCGTGCCGATACGCGCAGCGGGCGTGCTTTCCAGCAACTGCGCCACCGCGCCGATGAGCGCCGGTTCAATCAGCGGCTCATCGCCCTGCACGTTCACCACAATTTCATCGTCAGGCAGCGCGAGCAGCTCGCACGCCTGCGCCAGCCTGTCCGTGCCGCTGGCGTGCCCCACGTCGGTCAGCACCGCGCGCACGCCGTGCGCTTCGCACGCCTGCTGCACCTCCGGCGCATCGCACGCCACGGCCACCAGCCGCGCGCCGGCACGTGCCGCGCGCTCAGCCACGCGCACCACCATCGGGCGCCCCGCAATGTCAGCCAGCGGCTTGCCCGGCAAGCGCGTGGACGCGAGCCGCGCCGGAATCAACACACTGAACGCCATCGCCCGCGCCCCTCAATCCACGCGCGGCGTGCGCGGCGGCAGCGCCGCAAGCTCTTCCTCGCTCACGGCGCGCGCTTCCGACTCCAGCATGATGGGAATCCCGTCACGCACCGGGTACGCCAGCCGCGCACTGCGGCTCACCAGCTCATTCTTCTCGCGCACATAGTCCAGCGGCCCCTTCGTCACCGGGCACACCAGCACTTCAAGCAGTTTGGTATCCATCGCACTCTTGAAAAAACAACCGGGCGCAGCCTGCGCCCAAAAAAGCCTCCCACCCCTGCAGGCACGCAGCTTGCGCCGGTGTCACCTTTGCCTGCTGTTTCCCAGCGAAGAGTGAGCAGTATTGGTACTCACAGCAATTGCGGCATTGCAACAATTTTACCATTTCTCGTTCTGGGCATGGAAGCATCCGATAAAGGAAGCACCGCCCCATGCTTTGAAAAAACTCTGGAAAACTCTTTAGTCCTGGCTCCGTAGTAAATGGCACAGCAACTCATTGGTGCGCCTTTTGTATCCTCCTTTCCACCAATAAAGAAACGCAGCCTCGTATCGTAAAGAAAGCATATCTCTGAAGCAACCGGGTATACACACTCTTTCCAGTGAGCAGTATTCGTTGCAACAGGCACCAGCGCTATTATTTCTGACCCAGAGCGAGCTGCGGAGGCTATCTTGTCAAACCAGTTCCTGATAGTCGTACCGCGTTCCTTGTCCGAACCATACGGAGGATTGACGTAGATAGTCGGGTAATCCCACGAGGCAGCGAGTCCATCAACTTCGGGGAGGCAGTATTCTACTGCTGCATTGACGATGGAATACTCGTTTGAACAAGGGTCAAGGGCTATCGTGCCGCCAAAAACCTCTTTTACAGCGTCAACGTACTTTTTTGGAGTACACCAGTTTTTCGTGGCTGACACAGCATTGCGCCCAGCGGTCATTGTTTGTACACCTCCGCCCAGTCAATATGTGCCAGATCTCTAAGAAGTTCCATAAGGTAGGGAACCGTTCCGCCGGCTGGCGCGACGATATTGAACCACCCCGTTATCCGTTCCAGATTGTCTGAGAAGTATTTCGTCAGCTCGATATCCGCAAGCATTGGCATACTGGACTTTGTAAACTTGTCATTATTTGACGCATCGTCAGCATAGCATCGCTGAAAGGCTCTGTACGTGGCAGTAAGGTGTGCCGCCTCGCCCAAAAGCATGTCGTTGATAAATGATGTCAACCCCTCGTCTGTAAGAAACAGAAGCCAATCGTACGATTCCGACAGGACTTTCATTTCCTTGTTCTGGTTCTCATGCGTAAACCAGTTCCCGTGATTGCTGACAACGCCTACGGTAACAACTACATCTCTTAACCTGCGGTAATCTCTTCCTTTGATAATAGAGTACAGCAGGTCTGAATAAGGTTTTATCGTAAACTCCCCAGCTCCTTCCTCAAGAATGCCAAACAATCTTCCATCCAAGGCCCTGACTTTCTGCAGTCTTGATGCGGTAAGAGCAACATAGGCCCCTTGTTTTGCTTTCTCAATTGTCTGTGGCCCTCTGGACAACCCCTTCTCGACACCTACACGCTTACACTCAAGCATTGCAAATGGTCGTATCGTCAATTTGCTGACTCTGATAGCCTTTTCTGCGGCACATGGGTAGGCGTTTATGAATGAATGTTCCGATTCAAACAGCGTCGCAGCATTCTTCACCAGCCGGTTTGCTACTGGCTTGTGAGACTTTCGCTCGTACCCGTCAGTCACTATTCCAAGGCTCTTGGCAATTTTTGCCGCCGAGATAGAATCTTCTTGTCCGTAAGGCACGGTTCCCAGCAGCGATGAACCATGCAGCGTAAACTCAACGTTGTGGCCTATCTCGGGACGAGCATATTCCTTGAGAGAGCGTTCAATCGCCAAATAATCCTCTAGACCATAGCTTCGCAGGAGATAGAAAGTGATGATTTCCACAAGGGTGCCGAGTGACCGCCCCGCAGCCTTTCGTGCATCTTTCCTCTTTGAAAAGATTCCATTGGTGAGGGCTTCCTGAACAGCCTCTATTGACTTATATGCCATTTACATCTTCTCCTAGCCATACTTTCCAATGTGAACACATTGTACCCCTGTTGGGAGAACGCCCTCTCAATGCTTCGTGCAATGGTGAGGCTGATGGTTGCGCAGCTTCGCGTCCAGCGCCTCAAAAAACGCCGCTTCAATGTCCAGCGCCAGCGGCACGGCAAGCGCTTTGGGGGCGAGCGGCCAGAGTTTGGCGGCGTCTTTTTCGGTGCAGAGCAGCACGTCGGCGCTCAAAAGTTGCGCGGGCAGGCGCTCAAAGCTGCCGTGGTCGGGCAGTGCGAGGCTGTGCTGCAGGCGCAGGCCGCGCGCGCGCAGCATGGCAAAGAAGGCTTCGGGGCGGGCGATGGCGGCAACGGCGCTGGCGGGCAGCCCGCGCAGGCTGGCGAGGGGGATTTGTGCGCCGTCGGCGCGCTGGCCAAAGCCCGCAAGCCGCCGCGTGGCGCGAAAAACGGGAGCGGGCGCGCCCGGCGGGGGCGTG
>JAFRYL010000190.1 GCA_017437605.1 Ottowia sp.
AATCACAGTCTTTTGCTCCCAAGGCATGTCAGCAACTCCTTGCAGTGAATGGATGACTGCTGCCTTCATACCTCGTCTACGCCCAAAAAACTGTCACCTATGTCCCGTCATACCTGTTACCCATGTTATGGCACTGCACAAATTTATTGCGCCCGTTGCGCAGGCTCATCCTGTGTGGGCGCGATGAATCGCGCCCCTACCATTGGCGGGGGGGGGGGAGGGGATTGTTTTTTGCGCCTTATGCGCGCGAGGGCGCGGCAGCATCCCACCCTGCTTCGGCCTCGGTGATGGCGTGGTTGACGCGCTCCTGCAGGCTGGCGGGGTCGGCGGCTTCAAGCGCCTGCACAAAGCCGGTGCGCCGCAGGGTGTCCAGCGGCTGGCCTTTGAGGGCGGAGAGGATGAGGCGCACGCCGTCCTGTTGGCAGGCGCGGCGCAGTTCTTCCAGTGCCTCGGCGCCGGTGTTGTCCATGTAGATGACGTTTTTCAGGTCCAGCACGAGGTTGTGCGAGGGCAGGGCGCTTTCCAGTTGTTCGATGAAGCTGGTGGCGCCGAAAAAGAGCGCGCCGTGCAGCCGCCACGCCTGCATACCGCCGCCTTCGCCCCAGAGCTGCGGGCGCTGTTCGGGAATAAGGCGCTCGGCGTGGCTGAGGCTGGAGATGCGGTAGATGAAAGTCAGCCCCGCCGCAAAGACGCCAAACTCCACCGCCACGCCCAAGTCAAAGATGATGGTGAGCGCAAAGACGGTGAGCAGGGTGAAGCGGTAGGGCCAGCGGTAGGTTTTCAGGCGCGCAAATTCGCTCCAGTGCCCCATGTTCCAGGCCACGAGCATGAGGATGGCAGCGAGCGTGGCAAGCGGGATGGAGGCCGCCAAGGGCGCTGCCAGCAGCACGACGAGCAGGAGTGCCAGCGCGTGCACCATGCCGGCGATGGGGCTGGCGGCGCCGTTTTTTACGTTGGTCATGGTGCGGGCGATGGTGCCGGTGGCGGGCATGCCGCCAAAGAGCGGCGCGGCGACGTTGGCGATGCCTTGTGCCATGAGTTCCTGATTGGGGTCATGGCGCGGGCCGTGCATGGCGCTGTCGGCCACGCGCGCGCAGAGCAGCGATTCGATGGCGCCCAGCACCGCCAGCGTGAGCGCGGAGGGCACAAGGGCGCGCATGGTGGCCATGTCAAAGCTGGGCAGGCTCATGGCGGGCAGCCGCGAGGGGAAGCCGCCGAATTTGCTGCCGATGGTTTCCACCGGAATGTCAAACAGCCACACGGTGGCGGTGGCGAGCACGAGGGCGATGATGGAGCCGGGGATGCTGGCGAGGATGCGCGCGTTGGGCGCATGGGGCGCGCGGCGGCGCAGCCAGCCGCAGGCGGCCTGCCAGCCAATCAGCGTGGCGAGCGAGGCAAGCGCAATGAAGATGGCCCAGCCGTTGGCGCTGCCGATGTTGGCGGCAAGCGCGCGCACGATGCCGAAAAAGTCGCCCGGCATGTTGGCGACGGTCAGCCCCAAAAAATCTTTCAGCTGCGTGAGCGCAATGAGCACGGCGATGCCGTTGGTAAAGCCGATGATGACGGCCACCGGAATGAAGCGCACCAGCGTGCCCATGTGGAACAGCCCCATGAACAGCAGAATGACGCCGGACATGAGCGTGGCGAGCGCCAGCGCACCCAGCCCGTGCTGCTGCACGATGCCGTAGACGATGACGATGAAGGCGCCCGCCGGCCCGCCAATCTGCACGCGGCTGCCGCCAAGCGCCGAGATGAGAAAGCCCGCGATGATGGAGGTGAAGATGCCCGCTTCTGGCGTTAGGCCGCTGGCAATGGCAAACGCCATCGCCAAGGGCAGAGCGACGATGGCGACGGTGAGGCCGGCGGCAAAGTCGCGGCTGAATTGCCCGGCGCTATAGCCGCGCAGGCAGTCAAGCAGGCGGGGGCGGAAGTAGAAGAAATGGGCAGGGTGCATGGAGCGCATGGCGCAGCCTATATGGTGGAGTATTGGTTGGTTGCCGGCTGGTATTGCAGGTTATTTGGTTGAAATATCAGCTGTTTATGTTGGGGCGCAATTCATTGCGCCCGCCCTCCCGTTCATGTCTCACAAAGGGCGCGATGAATCGCGCCCCTACGATGTTGTTTTTGTTTTGAATAGGTATTGCATCATCGCCGGCTTGATAAGCCGGCGATGAAGTGTTGTATTTTAGAGTATCGCTTGCGGAAAGGGCACTCAATCGTAGTCGGCGTCGTGCGCGTTGCGGCGCGCATCGCGGTGCGCTTTGGGTTCGCGCACCCCGACGTAAAGGCCGGCGTTGTTTTCCACGTACCACAGGCCGTCGTGATTCAGCAGCCAGATGGGGCGCGGGTTGTCAGCGCCGGAGCTGCGCAACTGGATTTTGGTGAAGCCGTCGCTTTCATACGGTTTGCCGGCATCAAGCACGCAGCTTTCCGGCTGCGCCTGATAGCTGTTTTCCGGCGAGGTGCCCTGGCAATAGCTGCGGAAGATGTGGTGGTATTCCTCGTGTTTGAGGCGCTCGACAAAAGTGGCGTGGTTGTGCGATTGCTCAATGGGCTTGTTCCAGTGCATGGAGTAGCGCAGCATTCTGCCGGCGTCGGCGCGTGTGGCGGGGTTCAGGTAGGCAAAGACGGCCTGCATGTGCATGCGCAGCGCGCCTTCGGGCGTGGTGGCCTCGGTCTGATAGCGCGCCTTGAATTCCTGATAGTTCTGCGGCAGGCCGTTTGGCGCCACGGCAGTTTGTGCGGCGGCAGCGGCGCTGAACAGGGCAGCGGCGCAAAGGGCAAGAAGGCGGGGTTGCATGGTGGCTTCTCCTTACAGCAGCGCAGCGCGCAGCTCGGCACCGTTTTTGTCGCTCAAATAGGCCGGCGGAATGTCAAACATGGTGCGGCAGCCGCATTGCCCTTCGTCGGCCAGGCGGCAGACGGCGCGCGCGCAGGCGGTGAGCACGCTGGCGGTGAACTCGGGATTGGAGCCAAGCGTGAGGCGGTATTCAATCAAATGCTGGTTGCCGGCGCCGGTTTTGCCGGAGCGCAGCACAATGCCGCCGTGCGCCATGCCGCCGTGTTCGCGCTGGAACGTTTCTTCGTCAATAAAGGTGACGCTGGTGTCGTAATCCGCAAAATAGTTGGGCATGGTTTTGATTTCATGCTCCACTTTTGCGGCGTCGGCGCCCTGTTCCAAAACAACAAAGCATTCGCGCGTGTGTTTTTCGCGCGTGGTGAGTTGCGGTTGGCTGCCGCTGCGCACGGCGGCCAAGGCGCTTTCCACGGGCACGGTGTATTGCTTGGCGTTTTTCACGCCCTTGATGCGGCGGATGGCGTCCGAGTGCCCCTGGCTCACGCCACGCCCCCAGAAGGTGTAATCCACGCCGTCCGGCAGCAGTGCGCCCGCATAGAGACGGTTCAGCGAAAACATGCCCGGGTCCCAGCCAGCGGAAATGAGCGCCACATGCGCGCCCTTGCGTGCGGCGGCGTCCACGGCGGCGAAGTGTTCGGGAATGCGCGCGTGCGTGTCAAAGCTGTCCACCACGTTGAACATAGTGGCGAAGTGCGGCGTTTGCTGCGGCAGGTCGGTGGCGCTGCCGCCGCAGAGGATGAGGGCGTCCAGCTTGCCTTGCCACTGCGCTGCTTCGGTGACGGGCAGGACGGGGACGGTGAGGCCGGTGTCCGCCTGCACCGTCTGCGCGAGTGCTGCCGCATCGCGGCGCGTGAAGACGGCGGCCAGCTCCATGTCGGGCGCGTTTTTCAGCGCCAGCGCCACGCCGCGCCCAAGGTTGCCGTAGCCGACGATGCCGATTTTCTTGCTCATTTTGTGTTCCTTTTTTGAAAATATGGTGTGGATTAACTGATGCGCATGCCGGGCTGCGCGCCCTCTGGCACTTGCAACAAATAGGGCACGTCATCCGCGCCGCTGGCGGAGAGCACCATGCCTTCGCTCATGCCAAAGCTGCCCATTTTCTTGGGCGGAATGTTGGCGAGCAGCACGCAGAGTGTGCCGGTGAGGTCTTCTGGCGCGTAGCTCGCGGCAATGCCGCTGAAAACCTGCCGCAGGCGCGGGGCGCCGCTGGCATCCTTGTCGCCCGCGTCCAGCGTAAGAAGCAGCAGTTTGTTGCTGCCTTCCACGCGGCGGCATTCCACGATGCGCGCGGCGCGCAAGTCAATTTTTTCAAAATCCTTGAAGCTGATGGCGCCGTCGTCGCTGGCGGCGGGAGCAGCCGGTTTTTTCTGCCCCTTTCCCTTGGGCGCTTTTTCTGCTGCTGGAGCGGGCGCTTCATTCTTGCCAAACAGCGCGTCAAGCTGTTTTTCCGTGACGCGCTGCATGAGGTGTTGATATTCGCCAATCTGCGCGCCTTCGCCCAGTGCGATGTTGACATCGCTAAAACTGGGCGGCGGAACCATGAGGAAATGCGCCGCCTGCGCCGCCAGGCGCGGCAAAATGGGCTGCAGATAAATGGTGAGGATATGGAAGGCTTCAATGCAGGCGCTGCATACGGCGTGCAGGCGTGCATCGTTTTCTGGCGCTTTCGCCAGTTCCCAGGGTTTGTGCGTGTCCACATAGACGTTGACGCGGTCGCAGAGCGCCATGATGCTGCGCACGGCGCGGCCATATTCGCGCGCCTCATAACTCTGGGTGATGTCGGGCAGCGCGGCGCGCAGCGCCTCAATCAGAGCTTGGCCTTCGGCGTCCAGCGCAGCGAGCCGCCCGTCAAAACGCTTGTTGATGAAGCCAGCCGCGCGGCTGGCGATGTTGACGTATTTGCCTATCAGGTCGGCGTTGACGCGCGCCATGAAGTCCGCCGGGGTGAAATCCACGTCTTCATTTTTGGCGCTGAGTTTGGCGGCGAGGTAGTAGCGCAGCCATTCCGGGTTCATGTCCAGCGCAAGGTATTTGAGCGGGTCCAGCCCGGTGCCTCGGCTTTTGCTCATTTTCTCGCCGCCGCTCACGGTCATAAAGCCGTGCACAAACACGCCATTTGGAACCTTGCGCCCGGAAAAATGCAGCATGGCGGGCCAGAACAGGGTGTGGAAAGTGATGATGTCCTTGCCGATGAAGTGGTATTGCTCAAGATTCGGCTGCGCCATGTAGTCGTCGTAGCTTTCGCCGCGTTTTTCCAGCAGGTTTTTCAGGCTGGCAAGGTAGCCCACGGGCGCGTCGAGCCAGACGTAGAAGTATTTGCCCGGGCGCTCCGGGATTTCTATGCCGAAATAGGGCGCGTCGCGGCTAATGTCCCAGTCGCCGATTTTGGGTTTGCCGTCGTCGCCCGGGGCGAGCCATTCGCTGATTTTGTGCAGCACTTCGGGCTGCACGGCGCCGCTGGCGGTCCAGTTTTTCAGGAACTCAATGCAGCGCGCGTCCGAGAGTTTGAAAAACAGGTGTTCGCTTTCGCGCAGTTCAGGCCGCGCGCCGGTGAGGGCGGAAAAGGGATTTACCAGTTCTGTGGGTGCGTAGACGGCGCCGCAGGATTCGCAGTTGTCGCCATATTGGTCGGGGGCGTGGCAGTGGGGGCATTCGCCCTTGATGAAGCGGTCGGGCAGGAACATGCCCTTTTGCGGGTCGTAGAACTGCTGGATGGTGCGCGCCTCAATCAGCCCGGCGGCGAGCAGGTCGCGGTAAATGGACTGCGCCAGCGCGATGTTTTCCGGGCTGTCGGTGCTGTACCAGTTGTCGTATTGCACCAGAAAACCGTCAAGATACTGCTTGCGCCCGGCAGCAATATCGGCCACGAACTGCTGCGGGGTTTTGCCGGCTTTTTCGGCGGCAATCATAATGGGGGCGCCGTGCGCGTCGTCGGCGCCGACGAAGTTGACGGCGTGCCCCTGCATGCGCTGAAACCGCACCCAGATGTCGGCCTGGATGTATTCCATGATGTGACCGATGTGGAATGTGCCGTTGGCATACGGCAGCGCGGTGGTGACAAAAATCTGGCGTGGGGCGTCGCTCATGGCAAAGACCTGTGCGTGCGAAGGGAAAAAATAGGCAATTTTATTTCAGTGCGGCGCACTGCTGCACAGTGCGCAGTGTGGCTAGACTTTGCACTCTCTTGAGCATGAGGAGCTGGTGATGGACAAGGAACAAGTGGTGGCGCACGCGGTGCAACGTGGCCTGACGCCGCTGGCGCAGGTGAAGAACATCATTGCCGTGGCGTCGGGCAAGGGCGGCGTGGGCAAGAGCACGGTGGCATGCAATCTGGCGCTGGCGCTGGCGGCCGGGGGCGCGCGCGTGGGGCGGCTGGACGCCGACATTTACGGCCCCAGCGTGCCGCTGATGATGGGCGTGCCGGATGCGCAGCCGGACAGCGACGGGGAGGTGATGCAGCCGGTGCTGGCGCACGGCTTGCCGCTGATGTCCATCGGTTTTCTGGTGGACGCGGGGCAGGCGGCGATTTGGCGTGGGCCGCTGGCGTCGCAGGCGCTGGAACAACTGCTGCACCAGACGGCGTGGCCGCAGTTGGACTACCTCATCGCCGACCTGCCGCCCGGCACGGGCGACATTCAACTGACCTTCGGGCAGCGCGTGCCGCTGGTGGGCGCCGTCATCGTCACCACGCCGCAGGACCTGGCGCTGGCCGACGCGCGCCGCGCCGTGGCGATGTTCGAGAAAGTGGGTGTGCCCATTCTGGGGCTGGCGGAAAACATGGCGGTGCATGTGTGCAGCCAGTGCGGGCACGCGGAGCACATCTTCGGGCAGGGCGGCGGCGAGAAATATGCGGCGGAGCAGGGCATCGCCTTCCTTGGCGCGCTGCCGCTGGCGCTGGACATACGCGCGGCGGGCGATGCGGGCTGCCCCATCGTGGCTGCCGCGCCGGAGGGCGCGCATGCGCGGCTCTACCGCGACATGGCGCATCGGGTTGAGGCCGCCATCACAGCCTGCGCGCGCGACTATTCCGCGCGCATTCCGCCGGTAACGGTGGAGCGCACGGCGTGAAGAAAAAGCGAGCGGCAAGCCGGCAAGAACAGCCGGCAACATCGCAAAAACATGGCAAAAAAACTGCGCCACCGGGCGAACTGGGCACGGCGCACTCCGTGGCGCTGCTGCAGGCGCTGCACATCCTCACGGTGGACGGGCGCATCAACCAGGACTCACGCCGCAAGTTGAAGCAGGTGGAGCACCTGCTGCAATTCATCTGCCCCATGCTGGACGAGCTGCAGCCGCGCGGCAGCGAAGTGGCGTTGGCGGACTGCGGCGCGGGCAAGTCCTACCTTGGTTTTCTGCTCTATGAGCGCTGGTTTGCGCCGCGCGGCACAGGAAGCGTGTATGCCATCGAGCGCCGCGCCGAACTCGCGCAAGGCGCACGCGCGCTGGCGGAGAAACAGGGCTATGCGCGCATGCACTTCATTGAGGGCGACGTGCAGCAGGCGACAACGCTGCCGGAGAAGCTGGACATGGTGTGCGCGCTGCACGCCTGCGACACCGCCACGGACGAGGCCATTGCGCTCGCCTTGGCGCGGCGCGCGCAGGCCATCGTCCTCGTGCCGTGCTGTCAGGCGGAAGTGGCCGCCGCGCTGCGGCTGGGCAAGGCGCAGGCGCTTTCCGCCGGCGCGCTGGCCGAGCTTTGGCGCCACCCGCTGCACACGCGCGAATTCGGCAGCCATCTGACCAACGTGCTGCGCTGCCTCTATCTGCAGGCGCAGGGCTACAGCGTCAGCGTCACGGAGCTTACCGGCTGGGAGCACAGCCTGAAAAACGAGCTGATATGTGCGCGCTGGCACGGGAACAAAAGCCGCCGCGCGTATGCAGGCGCTGGTGGAGATGTGCGGGCTGCAGGCGCTGGCCGCGCGGCGCTGGCCGCTGGCACGGCAATAGTGCGCTGCAACACAAAGCGTGCGCCTTCCCCTATAATCCGCCCCTTTTTGCGGCAAGTACCCCGCGCGCCCCGCAGCGGAGGCGGCTGCCGCGTTTGACATCAAGAGCAAACCTGCCATGAAAAAAGATATTCATCCGGAATACCGGGAAGTGTGCTTCCTGGACATCTCCAACGGCTTCAAGTTCGTCACGCGCTCGTGCGTGAACACGCGCGAAACCATCACGCTCGACGACGGGCGCGAGCTGCCGCTGTTCAAGCTGGAAACTTCCAGCGAATCGCACCCGTTCTACACCGGCACGCAGAAATCCGTGGACAACATGGGCGGGCGCGTGGAGAAGTTCCGCAACCGCTACGGCAAAGTGGCGCGCGCCAAGCCCGCCGCTGCCGCCGCCAAGTAAACGCTGCGCCCACAGGCGCTAAGCGCAGGCAGCCGCCCCACAAGGGCGCGCTGCCTTTTTTTGCGCGTTTTTGGCATATACCAGCTTATAAAGTGTATGGTTGCCGGCGGTTTGTGCCGGCAGGCAATTGATACCCTGTCAAAATACGCGCAAGGGCGAACAAAAAAACAGTCCCTCTCCTTCGCCTGCCGCGAAGCGGCTGGACGGAGGGGGAGGGCAGGGTGGGGGTGTGCCGTGCTGCGCCAGCAGCGCGGCGTGCGCCATTCAAAGCATATACCCTTGATTGATATGAAGCATTGCCGGCAATTTACACCGGCAATCACGCGATACCCGCTGTTTTTGCTCCCTCTCCCTAACCTCTCCCCCTGCAGCGTGCTTCGCACGCGCGGGGGCGAGGGGAAGAAATAGAAAGGGCGCCCGCAAGGGGCGCCCCTACAGGCAGGCTACGCCTGCCACAAGGTGGGCAAATGATTATTTGCCCCTACAACGGCGCTGTTTTTCACGCCGCCGCAGGGCGCCAGCGCCAGCACCCGCCAGCGCCATACCGGAAAGCAGCAGCCCCAGTTCACCAATCGTGGGCGTGTCCGAAATCACGTAGGGCTGTCGCGGCTGTTGCGGTTGCGGCTGTTGCGGCTGCGGTTGCGGTTGCGGTTGCGGCTGTTGCGGCACGTCGGTGACCTTGGCAAAGAGGTTTGTGCCGTCGGAAGCGTCCAGCACAAACTCATAGCCGGCGGTGGCGATGGGCGCGGAGGGGAGCGTGGTGATGTCCAGCCCGTTGTTGCTGGTGATGAGGGTGATGGTCTGGTTCATCTGCAGCGACGGGGCGCTGCTGAAGTCAAGGCTGACGCTGGGGAAGACGTAGCGGGCGTTGCTGCTCACGCTCAGCACGGGCTGGGTGGTGTCTATGCTGCCCGGCAGCTTGAAGGTCAGGGCGCCGATGGTGAGCTGCTTGTCCGCGTCCGAAAGCTGCCCCGTGCCGGTGAGTTCCAGCGTGTCGGCTGTGAGCGTGGCCGTGCCGCCGTTGCCGCCGCTGCCGTCGGTGCCTTTGGTGATGGTGAGCTTCTGCGCCGAGAGTGTGCCGGTGACGTTTACAGAGGCCGCGCCGCCGTTGCTGTCGAGGCGGTAGCCGCCGCTGCCGCCGTTGACGGTGAGCTCCTCTGCCGAGAGTGTGCCGGTGACGATTACAGAGGCCGTGCCGCCGGTGCTGTAGTAGCTGTAGCGGCCGTTGCCGCCGCTGCCGCCGTTGACGGTGAGCGCCTCTGCCGAGAGTGTGCCGGTGACGATTACAGAGGCCGTGCCGCCCTTGCTGTTCTCGCCGTCGCCGCCGCTGCCGGCGTTGACGGTGAGCGCCTCTGCCGTGAGCGTGCCGCTGACGTCTACAGAGGCCGTGCCGCCGTTGCTGTTGTCGCCGCCGCCGCCGCTGCCGCCGTTGACGGTGAGCGCCTGCTGTGCCGTGAGCGCACCGTCGCTTTGCATGCTCAGGCTGGCGTTGCCGCCGGTGCTGTTGAAGACGTCGGCGCTGCCGGCGTTGAGGGTGAGCGCCTGCTGTGCCGTGAGCGCACCGCCGCTTTGCATGCTCAGGCTGGCGTTGCCGCCGGTGCTGTTGTTGCCGTTGCCGCTGCCGCCGCTGATGGTGAGCGCCTGCTGTGCCGTGAGCGCCCCGCCGCTTTGCACGCTTAGGCTGGCGTCGCCGCCGCTGTTGTGGCCGCCGCTGATGGTGAGCGCCTGTTGTGCCGTGAGCGCCCCGCCGCTTTGCACGCTCAGGCTGGCGTTGCCCCCGCTGCCGGCACCGGGGGCAACACCGCCGTTGCCGCCTGCGACGAGCACAGTGGCGTAGGTTTCAGTGCCGCTCAGCGTTTCTTCGGCTTTGCCGCCTGCGCCGCCGTTGCCGCCCGAGGCGGGGGAACCATTGAAGGCTGTGTTGTCGGGGTTGGTTCCGCCCGCGCCGGGATTGGATGTGTCGTCCCCATCCTTTCCGGGCGAGTCGGTGTCATTGCCCGGCGCGTTCGTGCTGGCGCCCGCGCCGCCGCCCCCGGTGGTGCCGCTGCTCGCACCCCCGCCCCAGCCGCGAGTATCCGGGGCGGAGACGCCTGCAACCCACAGCCCGGCACTTCCCCCGGTGCCGCCGATGACGTAGAAATCAGTTGCCTGCGCCTGCACCTGCGGCGCGGCGAGTGCGCCAGCAAGCAGGGCGGCGAGTGGAAGGGTGCGGTGGCCTGGGGGTTTGGGAGCAGTGTTCATGGTGTGCCTGTGCGTGGAGAAAACCCGCGCGGTTGATGATGGCGTGCGAGTGTAGGGGAGGGGACAGCAAGCGCACAAGTTTTTCACGCCGGCGTGTGCCAAAACTTTTTCCCATCGCCCCCGCTGCGCGCGCAGCGCGGACAGAGGGAAGGGTAGGGAGAAAAGAATATACCTGCGTTTGATATGCCGCATTACCGGCTTCTTATGCCGGCAACCATGCGATACTATGACATTACACCCTTCGTAGAGGCGCGATTTATCGCGCCCGCTCGCCCAATGCACGCACAAAGGGCGCAATACATTGCGCCCCTACAAATACCGGCAACATTCATGCGGTATTACCGGCACAAGTTACCGGCGATGAACATATACCCATAGTAAAAGATGTTGCTGCCGCGTGCGGCGACAATCGCGCTCCATGAACGCTACCCGCCAGCCCAGTCCCGCCATCGTCTCGCAAGAGGCGGCGCGCGCGCTGCCCCTCTGGGCGTTGCTGGCGCTGTGCGCGGTGTACATCGTCGCCGGCTTTGTGGGGCGCGAGCCGTGGAAGGGTGCCGACATCATCTCGTATGCCGCCATGCTCACGCTGGCGCAGGCGCAGGACTGGCGCCTATGGCTGCAGCCGCACACCTGGGGCGCGGGGGTGGATGCCTTCGCCCTGATTCCGCACTGGTTGGGGGCGCTGGCGATGCGCGTGCTCACGCCGCTGGGCGTGGATGCGCAATTGGCGGCGCGCCTGCCCTTCATGGCCATGCTGGCGGGTACGCTGGCGGCCACGCGCGCGGCGGTGCGCCATCTGGCGCTGGAACCGGGTGCGCAGCCGGTGGCGTTTGCCTTTGGCGGCGAGGCGCGCCCCGATGACTATGCGCGCTCGCTCGCTGATGGCGGGCTGCTGGCGCTGATTGCCACGCTGGGGCTGGCGCAGGGCGCGCACGAGGCTGCGCCGGCGCTGGCGCAACTCTGTTGCACGGCGCTGGCGTTTTACGCGCTGGCGGCGCAGCCGAACCACGATGCGCGTGCGCTGGCGGTGTTGGCGCTGGCGCTGGCGGCGCTCATGCTTTCGGGCGCGCCATGGCTGGCGCTGGTGTACGCGGTGCTGGCGCTCTTTGGCGTGCCGCGCCGTTGGTCGCGCCGCAGGCGGCGGCGCTCGCAGGCGGCGCTGCTGACGCTGCTCGTGGCGTTGGCGGTGCTGATGTGGCGGCTGGGCGCGTGGGCGCAGTGGCAACCCCCGACGTGGCGCACGGGCGCGGACGGCTGGCGCTCGCTGCTGCAGCTGCTGCTCTGGTTTACCTGGCCGGTGTGGCCGCTGGCGCTCTGGACGCTTTGGCGCTGGCGGCGGCAGTTGTTCGCTGTGCGCGGGCAGCGCTATCTGGGGCTGCCGCTGGCGCTGGCGCTGCCGCCGCTGCTGGGGGCGGTGTTCACGACGCCGGGCGTGCGCTTTCTGCTGCTGACGCTGCCGGCGCTGGCGGCGCTGGCGGCGCTCGCCTTGCCGACGTTCAGCCGCGCGGCGGCGGCGCTCATTGACTGGTTCACGGTGCTGTTTTTCACCGCTTGGGCCATCGTGATTTGGGTGGTGTGGGTGGCGATGATGACGGGCGTGCCCGCCAAGCCTGCGGCGAATGTGGCGCGGCTGGCGCCGGACTTTGTGCCGCAGTTCCAGTGGCTGGCGTTTGTGGTGGCCGTTATTGGCACCTTGACATGGCTGGCGCTGGCGCGCTGGCGCACCGGGCGGCACCGCAAGGCGCTCTGGAAAAGTCTGGCGCTGCCAGCGGGCGGCACGGCGCTGTGCTGGCTGCTGCTGATGACGCTCTGGCTGCCGGCGCTGGACTATGGGCGCAGCTATGCGTCGCAGATGCAGCAAGTGGTGCGCGCCGTGGAGCCGGCGGCGTGCGTGCAGCTGCATGGGCTGGGCGATGCGCAGCGTGCGGCGCTGCGCATCTATGGCGGCTGGCCGCAGTTTGAGGGCGCCGATGCGCAGGCGCCGCGCTGCCCGTGGATGCTGGTGGACGCACGGCAGCAGCGCCTGCTGCCCTACCTGCTGGATATGCGCGTGTGGCGGCCAGCGCGGTTTGTGCAGCGTCCGGTGGGGCGCGATGAACGCTGGCTGCTGCTGCGGCGCGTGCCGCCGCAGGCGGCGGGGGCGGCGGTGCCATTTGTGCTGGGCGGGGCGGCGGCGCCGGCGTTTTTCAGCCCGTAGCGGGGCGGCGCACGCGATAATTGCCCGCTGTGTGGAGCACGCCAGACCGCCGCTGGCGCCCTGCCGGGGCGCTGGAGGAACGTCCGGACTGCACAGGGCAGCGCAGGAGCTAACGGCTCCCCATCGTGAGGTGAGGATTAGAGCAACAGAGACGAGCCGGCGTGAGGGTCGGGTGAAACGGGCAATCTCTGCGCGCAGCAACACCAAGTAGGCACACAGTGAGGCGGCCCGCTGAGTGTGCGGGTAGGTGGCACCGAGCCGGCGGGCGACCGTCCGGCCAAGATGGATGGCGGTCACGCGCGGCGCTTCTTGCGAGGCGCGGCGCGCACAGAATCCGGCGTATCGGCGCGCTCCACACACTTTTTCCTTGGGTATGCTTTTGCCGCCGGCTTGTTGTGCCGGCAACAAAGTGTTTTTGTGACAGGTATTTGTATACCAAAAGAGATGTTGTTTGTTTGCCGGCTTATGAAGCCGGAGATGAAGCTATACCCTTGCCAGATGGCTGCCGGTTTGTTTTTTATTGGATAGGACGCAAAAAAACCATGAAGTTTCAGGGCACTGACCGTTATATCGCCACGCCCGAATTGCGGCTGGCGGTGAATGCCGCCATCACGCTGGGGCGCCCGCTGCTCATCAAGGGCGAGCCGGGCACGGGCAAAACCATGCTGGCCGAGGAAGCGGCGCGCGCACTCGGCATGCCGCTGCTGGAATGGCACATCAAAAGCACCACGCGCGCGCAGCAGGGGCTGTATGAGTATGACGCGGTGAACCGCCTGCGCGACGGGCAGCTTGGCGACGAGCGCGTGCACGATATTCGCAACTACATTGTGAAAGGCGTGCTCTGGCAGGCGTTTGAAGCCGATGCGCCGCAGGCGCTGCTGATTGACGAAATTGACAAGGCGGATATTGAGTTTCCCAACGACTTGCTGCGCGAACTCGACCGCATGGAGTTTTACTGCTACGAGACGCGCGAGCGTGTGCGCGCAAAGCACCGCCCGCTGGTGTTCATCACCAGCAACAATGAAAAGGAATTGCCCGACGCCTTTTTGCGGCGCTGCTTTTTCCATTACATCCGTTTTCCCGACGAGGAAACGATGAAAAAAATCGTGGACGTGCATTTTCCAGACTTGCACGCCGGGCTGCTGATGGAGGCCATGCGCGTGTTTTATGCGCTGCGTGGCGTGCCGGGGCTGAAAAAGAAGCCGTCCACGAGCGAACTGCTGGACTGGCTGCGCCTGCTGCTGGCCGAGGGCGCGACGCCGCAGCAGGTGCGCGAGGGGCAGAACGGCACGCCGCCGCTGGCCGGTGCCTTGCTGAAAAACGAGCAGGACCTGGAACTGCTGCACCACATGGCGGCGCGCGCTGCCGCCGCGTACCGTTGACGCGATGTTCATCGGCTTTCTGTATGCCCTGCGCCGCGAGCGGCTGCCCGTGTCCATCACGGAGTTTCTGACGCTGCTGCGCGCGCTGAAAGCGGGCATTGTCGGGCCGGAAAATGGCTGCAGTCTGGACGATTTCTATCACCTCGCGCGCGCCGCGCTGGTGAAAGACGAAAAACATTTTGACCGCTTTGACCGCGCCTTTGGCGCCTATTTTCAGGGCGTGGCGGCGGGCGCGGACTTTGCGGCGGAAATGGAGGCGCTGGCGAAGATTCCCGAAGAATGGCTGCGCCAGCAAATGCGCCGCATTCTTTCGCCCGAGCAAATGGCGGCGCTGGAGACAATGGATTTTGACGCCCTGATGAACCGCCTGCAGGAATTGCTGGAAGAGCAAAAAGAGCGGCACGAGGGCGGCAACAAATGGATAGGCACGGGCGGCACCAGCCCCTTTGGGCACGGCGGTTACAACCCGCAGGGCATACGCATCGGCGGGCAAAGCCGCCACCGGCGCGCCGTGAAAGTGTGGGAGCAGCGCCAGTGGCGCGACTATGACGAGGATGAGGCGCTGGGCGTGCGTGCGCTGCAGGTGGCGCTGCGGCGGCTGCGGCGCTTTGCGCGCCAGGGCGGGCAGTTGCAGCTTGACGTGCCCGCCACGGTGCGCGCCACCGCCGAGCAGGGCGGCTGGCTGGATATTCAGATGCGCCCGGAGCGCCACAACAGCGTGAAAGTGCTGCTGCTGCTGGACGCGGGCGGCAGCATGGACTGGCATGTGCAGCGCGTGCGCGAGCTGTTTTCAGCCGCGCGCGCGGCGTTCAAGCATCTGGAAGTGTTTCATTTTCACAATTGCGTGTATGAAAACATCTGGCGCGACGGCGCCTATATTCCCACGCAGCAAGTCATCAACACCTACGGGCGCGATTACAAGCTGATATTTGTGGGCGACGCGGCCATGAGTATTTATGAAATCCTGCAGCCGGGCGGCGCCATTGATTTTTACAACGCAGAAAGCGGCGCGGTGTGGATGGAGCGGCTCACCAGCGCATTCAGCCGCAGTGTGTGGCTCAACCCCGAGCCGCAGGGCGAATGGCGCTACACACAAAGCACCGGCATCATGCAGCAGCTCATGCAGGGGCGCATGTACCCGCTCACGCTCGCGGGCCTGGACGAGGCCATGCACGAGCTGGCAAGGTGATACTCATTGAATAGATGTTGTGTTGCCGGCTTATGTTGCCGGTGATGAAGTGATACCCGCAAGAGATGCTCAATGCACGCGCAACTGCACGGGAAACCAGAACTGCGCCTGCGTGCCGTCGATGACGGCGTGAAATGCAAACCTCATGCCATCCCCCGGTTGCGCTTCAATTTCAGTGGCGTAGATGCCGCTGCCGTCGGCGGTCAGCGGCACTTCGTCACGGTGGTTGACGAGGAGCGTGGCGCCGCTGGCTGCCATGCCGACGGGTTGTGCGCACACGGGGACTTTTTCGCCGCGCGACACGGATGTTTCTTCCAGCCCGTAGCGCATGGGCAGCGGTTTGTCCAGGCGCTTGACATGCACCTCGTGCCAGCCGTGCTGCACACCTTCCACGCGCACCTGCTAGGCGCCGCCCACATCGGGCGTGAACTCCATCTGGCGGAGGTCCGACAAACCATCCATGCCCACGTGCGGCAGCACTTCGGTTTCCCGACCATCGGGCGAGATGAGCAGCAGTCTTGCACCTGCGTCGCGCGAATCGGGGAAGTCCACGCGGATGGCAGCGCGGATGGCAATGCGGCTGCCAGCGCCAAGCTGCACGCTGTAACTGGCGTTTTTGGGGCTGCGGGGCGGTGAGGTGAGCACCGTCCAAGTGGTGTTGTCTGCGTCCTGCATCCGGCAGCGTTCCCTAAGCGGCAGCGCCAGCCGTGCGGCTTTTTTTGCTGCCTGCGCGCGCTGCTGCGCTTCGCGATGGTGCGCGTACACGAACCTGCCCACGGAGCTATAGATGCCCGCCAGCAGCAACCACAGCACGATTACGCTTACCGCCATCAGCGGCCAGTGCCACCAGCGCAGGCGTGGCGTGAGGGCAAACAACGGGGCGGCCAGCACCGCCGCCGCAGCCCAAAACGGCGCAGCGATCCAGAAGTCGTAATAGCCGCTGCCGGCGACCAGATACGCCAGCGCCGCATTGAGCAGCGTGCCGACGCCAAGGCAGGCGGCCAGCGCGCGCGGCAGGCGGCGCCGGAATGTGGCGGACATGGAAAGCAGGCGCATGGGGTGTTGGGTGTTGATACTCTTGAAAAGAGTTGTGTATTGCCGGCTTATGTTGCCGGTGATGATGCGATACCCTTTCAATCCATCTTTTGTGAAAAGATACTCTCAATACACATATTTGATTGCCGGCGTAACATGCCGGCAAGCAGATGCTGATTGGTGAGGTATGTGGTGTTTTACTGCGCCGCCGGCAGGCCGCGCACGCTGTGGCCGGCGCGGATGTGGCGCTGCGTGAACCAGCCCTGGTTCATTTCCAGCACGTAGCGCACGGGGCGCGTGGAGCAGTGGTTGTCTTCGCTCTGCGGCTGCATGTCGGCGAGGTTGACGATGCGCCCGTCGTCGGCAATGAAGGCGGCGGTGAGCGGAATGAGCGTGTTTTTCATCCAGAAGCACTGCACGCCGGCGCGCTCAAAGACGAAGAGCATGCCTTCACCCTCGGGCATGGCGGTGCGGTGCATGAGGCCAGTGGCGCGCTGGGCGGCGGTGGCGGCAATTTGCGCGGTTATGCGGTGCATACCAACAGTAAGCTGGGTGCGCGGCAAGTCAAGTTGCGGGGCAGGCATGCCGGCGGAGGTTTGTGCGCAGGCGGGCAGGGCGAGAAAGGAGAAGGCGGCGAGAGCAGCAGCGGCGCGGCGGGGCAGGGAAGGCATGGGTGGCGGGCGGGTCAGTTGGAGCTGCCTTCGGACAGCACGCGAATGTTGGAGGCGCTGATGCCTTTTTTGAGGCTGCACACCATGTCAAAGCTCACGCGCGCGCCTTCTTTCAGCGTCTTGTAGCCCTCCATCTGGATGGCGGAGAAGTGTGCGAACACGTCGCCGCATCTGTCATCGGGCACGATAAAACCGAATCCCTTGAGGTTGTGGAACCACTTCACTGTTCCAAGAGCCATGGTGAATCCTTCTGCTTCTGCGCGAGGGGCGCTTTGTATCACGTCTTGCGCCGGCGGTGTGTGCGCCGCAGTTTTCACCATGCGCCCCTTGAGCAAAAATAATTCCATGTTTTTCCAGTTTTCGCATGACCTGGCGCCGCGCATGTCTGGCGCCGAGGTGCTTGATGCACCTGCCGCCGAAGTGCTCGAAGCGCCCGTGGAGGAGGCGCTGCGCCCGCCGCCCATGTACCAGGTGGTGCTGCTCAACGACGACTACACGCCCATGGATTTCGTCGTGGTGGTGCTGGTGGAGATTTTCAGCTTTGACCTGGAACGCGCCACGCAGCTCATGCTGCGCGTGCATCGTGAGGGGCGCGCGGTGTGCGGCGTGTATTCGCACGATGTGGCGGACACCAAGGTGGCGCAGGTGCTGCATGTGGCGCGCAGCGCCGGGCACCCGCTGCAGTGCGTGGCCGAACCTGTGGAGTGAGCGCCTTACCATCAGTGGGTATCGCATTGTCGACGGCATAACAAGCCGGCGTTCACATGTATCCTCATCTGGTATATGGATTTCACTGGATACCCGTTAGCAATACTTTGCATTGCCGGCAATTTGAGGCGGCGAGAGATTGATACTCAAGGAAGTGCTGCGCTGCTGGCGCGGCGCGGGGAGCGGGCACAAATGTCGGGAATGTGTGCGTTTTGCGCCTGGTTTCGCTGCCGCTGCTTGAATGCCGTGCCGTGCGCCCCACATGGCGGCGCACGAAGCGCGGCAATGGCGTAAGCTCCAACCCAAACTTTTCAAGGACGGACATGAGCATGGTTTCGCAGGAACTCGAGGTCAGCCTCCACATGGCATTTGTGGAGGCGCGCCAGCAGCGGCAGGAATTCATCACCGTGGAGCACCTGCTGCTGGCGCTGCTGGACAACCCCAGCGCCGCCGAGGTGCTGCGCGCCTGCGCCGCAGACATTGAGGCGCTGCGCGCCGGCCTCAGCGCCTTTGTGCGCGAGAACACGCCGCGCGTGCCCGGCACGCAGGAAGTGGACACGCAACCCACGCAGGGCTTTCAGCGCGTTATCCAGCGCGCCATCATGCACGTGCAGTCCACGGGCGGCGACAAGAAGGGCGAAGTCAACGGTGCCAATGTGCTCGTGTCCATCTTCGGCGAGAAGGACTCGCACGCCGTCTACTACCTGCACCAGCAGGGCATCACGCGGCTTGATGTGGTCAACTTCATCACGCGCGGCATTCGCAAGGGCGAGCGCGGCGAGCCGGAGGCCGTGGGCGCGGGCGCTTCCACGCGGCGCGAGGGCGGCAGCAGCGCAGAGAAGAGCGAGCGCCAGACGCCGCTCGACCAGTTCACCGTCAACCTCAACCAGAGGGCGCGCAACGGCAAGATTGACCCCCTCATCGGGCGCGACGCCGAGGTGGAGCGCGTCGTCCAGATTCTCTGCCGCCGCCGCAAGAACAACCCCCTGCTCGTGGGCGAAGCCGGCGTGGGCAAGACCGCGATTGCCGAAGGCCTGGCGTGGCGCATCACGGAAAACGCCGTGCCCGACGTGCTCAAGCGCGCCACGGTGTATTCGCTTGATGTCGGGCTGCTGCTGGCGGGCACCAAATACCGGGGCGACTTTGAACAGCGGCTCAAGGGCGTGCTGAAAAACCTCAAAGACCGCCCCAACGCCATCCTCTTCATTGACGAAATCCACACCATCATCGGCGCCGGGGCGGCCTCAAGCGGCACGCTGGACGCCTCCAACCTCATCAAGCCGGCGCTGTCCACGGGGCAGCTCAAGTGCATCGGAGCCACGACGTTTACCGAGTTCCGCAGCGTGTTTGAAAAAGACGCCGCGCTCTCGCGGCGCTTTCAGAAGGTGGACGTGGGCGAGCCGAGCGTGGCCGAGACCGTGGAAATCCTCAACGGCCTGAAAACCCGCTTTGAAGAGCACCACGACGTGCAATACGCACCGCAGGCGCTGGAAGCGGCTGCCGAGCTGAGTGCGCGCTACATCAGCGACCGCCACCTGCCCGACAAGGCCATTGACGTGATTGACGAAGCCGGCGCCGCGCAGCGCCTGCGGCCTGAGGGCGAGCGCAAATCGCTCATCGAGCGGCGCGACATTGAGGAAGTCGTCGCCAAAATCGCGCGCGTGCCTGCTGCCAGCGTCAGCAACGACGACCGCAGCAAGCTGCAAACCCTGGAGCGCGACCTGAAATCCGTCGTTTTCGGGCAGGACGCGGCGCTGGAGGCGCTGGCCGCCAGCGTCAAGATGGCGCGCTCCGGCCTGGGCAAAACCGACCGCCCCATCGGCGCCTTCCTCTTCAGCGGGCCGACCGGCGTGGGCAAGACTGAAGCCGCGCGCCAGCTTGCCTACATCATGGGCGTGGAACTCGTGCGCTTTGACATGAGCGAATACATGGAGCCGCACGCCGTCAGCCGCCTGATTGGTGCGCCCCCCGGCTACATCGGGCACGACAAGGGCGGGCAACTCACCGAAGCCGTCACCAAGACGCCGCACTGCGTGCTGCTGCTCGACGAAATTGAAAAAGCACACCCGGACATTTTCAACGTGCTGCTGCAGGTCATGGACCACGGCACGCTCACCGACAACAACGGGCGCAAGGCCGATTTTCGCAACGCCATTTTGATAATGACCACCAACGCCGGCGCGCAAATCACCGGGCGCGCCAGCATCGGCTTTACCAATCAGCGCCAGGCGGGCGACGAAATGGCGGACATCAAGCGCACCTTCTCGCCCGAATTCCGCAACCGGCTGGACGCCATCGTCAGCTTCAAACCGCTGGACGAAAAAGTCATCCTGCGCGTGGTGGACAAATTCCTGCTGCAGCTCGAGCAGCAACTGGAAGAAAAGAAAGTGGAAGCGTCCTTTACCGACGCACTGCGGCACATGCTGGCGAAAAAGGGCTTTGACCCGCTCATGGGGGCGCGCCCTATGCAGCGCCTCATTCAGGACACCATACGCAAGGCGCTCGCCGACGAGCTGCTTTTTGGCCGCCTGACAAATGGCGGGCAGTTGCGCGTGGACGTGGATGAAAATGGCGAAGTCGTGCTTGACATCACCCCGCTCAACACCAAGGAACTGCCCGACGCCCCGCTGCCGCGCGCTGAATTGACCGGCACCAAGGAAAGCGACGGTGCCGTCTGGGGCGCCGACGAAATTCCATTCTGATTTCCAGCGAACCGCCTCCCGTTTTGCCTGCGCGCGGAGAACGGGAGGTTTTCTGTGCGCGCCGGCATACGTGCAATGCAAAAACAAGAGCGAGCCGCCGCGCTGCGCGCGCTGCGCTGCGGCGAGTCAGGCGGAAGTCAGCAGCCGGCGGCGCGCAAGTGTCACAATCGCGCGTTTTGTACGGGGCTGCTGGCGCAGGAGAGCGCGGGCAGCCGCGCGTGGTGGCGTATTCCAAGGAGAAACAACAATGAGCACAAACCAGGCTACGCAGTTCTGGCAAGAGATGCTGAACCAGGCGCCGCAAGGCATGGCCGCATGGATGGAGCAGAGCCAGAACTGGTTGCGCGCCATGCAGCAGGGGATGAACCCGGCGGGCGCCACGCAGGGCGCCGCGCCTGCGCCCGAGATGCCGCAGTTGAGTTTTGACCCGGGCAAGCTGATGGACCTGCAGCGCGACTATCTGCGTCAGGCCACGGAACTCTGGAACCAGTGCCTGCACACTCGCCTGGAATTGAAAGACCGCCGCTTCAAGAGCGACGCCTGGGGCAAGAACTCGGTAGCCTCGTTTACTGCCGCCATGTATCTGCTCAACTCGCGCACCCTCATGGCGATGGCCGAACTCGCCGAGGGCGACGCCAAAGCCAAAGCGCGACTGCGTTTTGCCGTGGAGCAGTGGGTGTCGGCAGCCTCGCCCAGCAACTTCCTCGCTTTCAACGCCGAGGCGCAGAAAAAAGCCATCGAGACGCACGGCGAAAGCCTCGCCAAGGGCGTGGCCAACATGCTCCACGACTTGCGTCAGGGGCACGTGTCCATGACGGACGAGAGCCAGTTCGAGGTCGGCAAGAACCTCGCCATCACCGAAGGCGCGGTGATTTTTGAAAACGAGTTCTTCCAGCTCATTGAATACAAGCCGACCACGGAGAAAGTCTACGAGCGCCCGCTGCTGCTCGTGCCACCGAGCATCAACAAGTTCTACATTCTTGACCTGCAGCCCAAGAACTCCTTTGCGCGCTACGCCATCGAGCAGGGGCAGCATGTGTTCCTGATGAGCTGGCGCAACCCTGACGCCTCGCTCGAGCGCGCCACCTGGGAGGACTACATCGAGCAGGGCATCATCAAGGCCATCCACACCGTGCAGGAAGCCAGCGGCTCCAAGAAGCTCAATGTGCTCGGCTTTTGCGTGGGCGGCGCCATGCTTACCTGCGCGCTGGCGGTGCTGGCCGCGCGCGGCGAGCAGCCCGCTGCGGGCCTCACGCTGCTGACCACCATGCTCAACTACGCGGACACCGGCATCCTTGACATCTTCATCGACGAGCCGACGGTGCGCTACCGCGAAATGCAGATGGGCGATGCGGGCATGATGCGCGGGCAGGATTTGGCCAGCACCTTCAGCTTCCTGCGCCCCAACGAGCTGGTGTGGAACTACGTGGCGGGCAACTACCTGATGGGCGAAATGCCCGCTGCCTTCGACATCCTCTACTGGAACAGCGACTCCACCAACCTGCCCGGACCCTTCTACGCCTGGTACCTGCGCAACACCTATCTGGAAAACAACCTCATGGTGCCCGGCAAGCTCACGGTGTGCGGCGAAAAGGTGGATTTGACCACCATCAAGGCCGACGCCTACATCTACGGTTCGCGCGAAGACCACATCGTGCCCATCGGCAGCGCCTACGCCAGCACGCAGATTCTCACGGGCGACAAACGCTTTGTCATGGGGGCGTCTGGCCACATCGCTGGCGTCGTCAACCCGCCAGCGGCGAAAAAGCGCAGCCACTGGCTGCGCGAAGACGGCACCTTCCCCGAATCGCTGCAGGAGTGGGTGGCTGGCGCCACGGAAATGCCCGGAAGCTGGTGGGACGACTGGGTCAAGTGGCTCGCAGCGCGCTCTGGCAAACAGATTGCCGCACCCAAAGACTACGCTGGCAAGGTCATCGAACCCGCACCCGGCCGCTACGTCAAGGTTCGCCTGTAAGCTGCACCCGAAAAGCGCCGGGGCGGGGGAGCATAATCGCCCGCTTGTGACGCGTACTTGAAACGCATCAGAAGGCATGTGAGGCGGGCTGTCCCCACATGCCTTCGCATCACTTGTCTACAGCCATCCCCAACCAAAAACAGGAGCAATCACAATGGAAGACGCCGTTATCGTTTCCGCCGCCCGCACCGCCATTGGCAAATTTGGTGGCTCACTCGCCGACGTGCCCGCACCCAAGCTGGGCAGCATCGTCATCGCCGAGGTGCTCAAGCGCGCCAAGGTTGACCCGGCGCAGGTGAGCGAAGTCATCATGGGTCAGGTGCTGTGCGCGGGCGTCGGCCAGAACCCGGCACGCCAGGCGCTGCTGGGCGCCGGTATCCCCAAGGAAGTGCCCGCCATGACCAACAACACCGTGTGCGGCTCGGGCTTGAAGAGCGTCATCCTCGCGGCGCAGGCCATCAAGGCTGGCGACAGCACCATCGTCGTCGCTGGCGGCCAGGAAAACATGAGCGCCAGCGGCCACCTGCTGCGCGGCAGCCGCAACGGCGTGCGCATGGGCGACTGGAAAGCCGTGGATACCATGATTGTTGACGGCCTCTGGGACGTCTACAACAACTACCACATGGGCATCACCGCCGAAAACGTCGCCGCGCAGGAAGGCATCACGCGCGAAATGCAGGACGAGCTTGCCTGGGGCAGCCAGAGCAAAGCGGCGGCAGCACAGGACGCCGGCAAGTTCAAGGACGAAATCGTGCCTGTGGAAATCCCGCAGCGCAAGGGCGACCCCATCGTCTTTGACACCGACGAATTCATCAACCGCAAGACCGACCAGGCCAAGCTCGGCACCCTGAAACCCGCCTTCAAGAAAGACGGCGGCACTGTGACCGCTGGCAACGCCAGCGGCATCAACGACGGCGCGGCTGCCGTGCTCGTGATGAGCGCCTCCAAAGCCAAGGAACTCGGCCTCAAGCCCTTGGCGCGCATCGCTGGCTACGGCGTCGCTGGCCTTGACCCCTCCATCATGGGTCTTGGCCCCGTTGAAGCCACCAAGAAGGCGCTGGCACACGCCGGCTGGAGCACGGGCGACGTGGATCTGTATGAACTCAACGAAGCCTTCGCTGCGCAAGCCGCTGCGGTCAACAAGCTGCTGGGTCTGGACACCTCCAAAGTCAACGTCAACGGCGGCGCCATCGCCCTCGGCCACCCCATCGGCGCGTCTGGCTGCCGTATCCTCGTGACGCTGCTCTACGAAATGCAGCGCCGTGGCGCCAAGAAGGGCGTGGCCGGTCTGTGCATCGGCGGCGGCATGGGCGTGGCTCTTGCCGTGGAAGCCGTGTGAGCGTTTCCCTGACTGCCTGACTGAAACTGCCCGCCCTGCGCGGGCAGTTTTTTTGCCTGTTTGTATGGGTATTGCACGTTTGCCGGCTTATGAAGCCGGCAACATAGTGCAAGTGCGATAGGTATCGCATGAGAACTGCTGGCGCTCCCACCGGAGGGGCGCTGTGGCACAATCCGCCGCTTTCGCGCGCCCGGGTGGCGAAATTGGTAGACGCAGCAGACTCAAAATCTGCCGGTAGTGATACCGTGCCGGTTCGAGTCCGGCCCCGGGCACCACACAAGGCGGCTCGCCCGCTCTATAATCGCGCCCCTTTCCTCCAACGGTGGCTGTAGTTCAGTTGGTAGAGCGCCAGATTGTGATTCTGGTTGTCGTGGGTTCGAGTCCCATCAGCCACCCCAGATGCCCACAAAACGCCGCCTGCTTGGGCGGCGTTTTTTTTGCCGAGTTGCCGCCATGCAGATAC
>JAFRYL010000191.1 GCA_017437605.1 Ottowia sp.
CGCGGCGGCAAGCTGCTGCTGCATGGCGCGGCGCACGGCGTGAATGCGCTGCGGGTCGGCGGGCTGCAGGTTCTCGCTGATGATGGTTTCACTCGGCAAGGTGAGCGCCAGCGCCTTGAAGCTGGCATCAAGCAGCGGATGCACGAGCACGGCGCGCAGCGCGGCGATGTCTTCATCAGCCAGGGGCGCGGCGGGAATGTTGCCCGCGCCCGCCGCAAGCTGCGTGGCAAGGCGCAGCATGAGGGTTTGCCCGGCTTCCCAGCGCGCGAAGGGGTCGCTGTCGTGCGCGAGCAGGTGGCGCAGCGCGGCGGGGCTGTAGTCGGCGTCCAGCCGCACGGGGGCGCTGAAACCGCGCAGCAGCGAGGGCACGGGTTCGGCGGCGATGTTCGTGAAGGTGAAGCTGGCGCTTTCCTCGGTGAGCAGCGCGGTGTAGGTTTCCACGGGCGGCGCGTCGCTGCCCGCCAGCGTGAGGGGCAGGGCGCTGCCGTCGGAGGCTATCAGCCCAAGGCGCACGGGAATGACGAAGGGCAGCTTTTGCGCCTGCCCGGGCGTGGGCGGCGTGCGTTGCGAAAGGGTGAGGGTGTAGGTTTGCGCCCCAGCGTCGAAACGGCCGCGCGCGGTGACCACGGGCGTGCCCGCCTGCGCATACCAGCGCTTGAACTGCGGCAGCAACGCGGGCAGGGGCGAGGCGGGGTTGGCATCGCTCATGGCTTGCGCGAAGTCGTCGCAGGTCACGGCCTGCCCGTCGTGGCGCTCAAAATACAGGTCCATGCCGCGCCGGAAACCTTCCACGCCCAGCAGGGTTTGATACAGGCGCACCACTTCGGCGCCTTTTTCATACACCGTGGTGGTATAGAAATTGCTGATTTCCTGATATTCGTCCGGGCGCACCGGGTGCGCCATCGGGCCGGCGTCTTCGGGGAACTGGCTGGCGCGCAGTGCGAGCACGTCCTTGATGCGGCACACGGCGCGCGCCGACGCGCTGCCCGCCATGTCCTGACTGAATTCCTGGTCACGGAAAACCGTCAAACCTTCCTTCAATGAAAGCTGGAACCAGTCGCGGCAGGTGATGCGGTTGCCCGTCCAGTTGTGGAAATATTCGTGGCCAATCACGCTTTCCACGCCAGCAAAATCTTCATCTGTGGCGGTATCCGGCTTGGCAAGCACGAATTTGCTGTTGAAAATGTTCAGCCCCTTGTTTTCCATCGCGCCCATGGTGAAATCATTGGTGGCGACAATGGCGAAACGCTCCAGGTCAAGTTTGCGCCCGAAACGCGCTTCATCCCAGGCAATCGCCGCCATGAGCGAGCGCATGGCGTGGCCGGTTTTGTCCAAATCGCCCGGGCGCACATAGACCTGCAGCAAATGCTGCGCGCCCGAGCGCGTGGTGATGCGCTGCTCGCGCGCCGCCAGCCGCCCGGCGACGATGGCAAACAGATAACACGGTTTTTTGTGCGGGTCGTGCCAAGTGGCGAAATGGCGGCCATCGTCCAAATCACCTGTTTCCACCAGATTGCCGTTGGAAAGCAGCACCGGGCACGCCTGTTTGTCGGCGCGCAGCGTGACGGTGTATTCCGCCATCACGTCCGGGCGGTCAAGAAAATAGGTGATGCGGCGAAAACCCTCGGCCTCGCACTGGGTGAAAAAATCGCTGCCGCTCATGTAAAGACCCATGAGGCAGGTGTTTTTCTCAGGGCAGCAGGTGGTGAAGATTTCCAGCTCAAACGGTTCCGTGCCTTCCGGCAGGTTTTCCAGCACCAGCGCCTCGCCATCAAGCCTGAACGGGCAGCCCGCGCCGTTGAGCTGCACGCGCGCGAGCGTGAGTTCTTCACCGTCCAGACGCAGCGGCTGCACGGGCACGTCGGGGTTGCGGCGCAGCGTCATGCGGTTGAGGACGCGGGTTTTTGCTGCGTCCAAATCCAGCGTCAAATGCACCCGGTCAATCCAGAATGCGGGCGGGGCATAGTCCGCGCGCCGCACGGTGACGGGGGCGGGTGTGGGGGTGGCAGTCATACAGAACAATAATGTGATGCCGCTGCCTGCGGGCAGCGGCGGGAATATGGGCGGTTGGGCGCGGTTTACACGCCTTGCTTCAGGCTGGCTTCAATAAAGGCGTCAAGGTCGCCGTCCAGCACTTTTTGCGTGTTGCTGGTTTCGTAGCCGGTGCGCAAATCCTTGATGCGGCTTTGGTCCAGCACATAACTGCGAATCTGGTGCCCCCAGCCGACATCGGTTTTGCTGTCTTCCAGTTTTTGCTGCTCCTGCTGGCGCTTGCGCATTTCAAAATCGTACAGGCGCGAGCGCAGCCGCCGCCACGCCACGTCGCGGTTGCTGTGCTGGCTGCGGCTGTCCTGACACTGCACCACGATGCCTGTGGGCAGGTGCGTGAGGCGCACGGCAGAATCCGTCTTGTTGATGTGCTGCCCGCCCGCGCCGCTGGCGCGGTAGGTGTCCACACGCACATCCGCCGGATTGATGTCAATTTCTATGGAATCATCAATTTCCGGGTAGACGAATATGGAGGCAAACGAGGTGTGCCGCCCGCCCGCCGAATCAAAGGGCGATTTGCGCACCAGGCGGTGTACGCCCGTTTCTGTTCTCAATAGCCCGTAGGCATATTCGCCTTCCACCTTGATGGTGGCGCTTTTGATGCCCGCTGTTTCACCCGGCATTTCATCTTCCAGGTCGGTTTTGAAACCCTTGCGCTCGGCATATTTCAGGTATTGGCGCAGCAGCATGCTGGCCCAGTCCTGCGCTTCGGTGCCGCCAGCGCCCGCCTGAATGTCAATGAAGCAGTTGCTCGGGTCGGCGCTCTGGTTGAACATGCGGCGGAATTCGAGCTGCTCGACCTCCTCCTGAATCTGCGTGGCGTCGCTTTCCAGCGCCTTCAGCGTGTCGTCGTCGCCCTCGTCGCGGCTCAGTTCAAACAGCTCGGCAGCGTCCTGCAGGTTTTTCGCCATGTCGTCAAGCGTGACGACGACGCCATCGAGCAGCTTCTTTTCCTTGGCAAGCTCCTGCGCCTTTTTCGGGTCGTTCCAGACGGCGGGGTCTTGCAGCGCGGCGTTGACGACGAGCAGACGCTCGGACTTTTCAGCGTAGTTAAAGATACCCCCGTAGCGCCTCGCAGCGGGCGCGGAGGTCGTCTATCAGATTGCCGATTTGGTTGATGTGTTCTGCTTCCATGATGATTCCTTGTTATCTGTCTGTTTGCGGGGCGCCGCTGCGCCGCGCAGGATTGCGGGTAAACCGCGCATTATACTAAGGCGATGTGCTCTTGTTCTGATACCGGCACGCCGCGCATCGGCATGTATGGCGGCGCGTTTGACCCGCCGCATCTGGCGCATGTGGCGCTGGCGCGCGCTGCGGTGCGCGAGTGCGGCCTCACGCGCCTGCTCGTTGTGCCCACGGGCGCGGCGGGGCACAAGGCGCGGCCATTGTCCGCCGCACGCCACCGCCTTGCCATGAGCCGGCTGGCGTTTGGCGCGCTGCCGCGTTGCGTCGTGGACAAGCGCGAGCTGCGCCGCCGTGGAGTGAGCTACACCATAGACACGCTGCGCGAGCTTCAGGCGCTGCATCCGTGCGC
>JAFRYL010000192.1 GCA_017437605.1 Ottowia sp.
AGTGCGCATACGGCGCGCGGCTTGCGCCGTGCGTTGCGTCGGCGCCGCGCCAGCTCATCAGGGCGCGCACGCGCGCGGGCGCGTCCCACTCGGGGGAGAACCAGGGCTGTTCGCCAAGGCACGGAAATGGCATGGTTTTGTATCAGTATTGCATCATCGCCGGCTTTTATTCGCAGCGATAAAGCATGATGTTGATGGGTATGCGTTCCGCAGGCTGCTGTGGAAGGCGGCGCAAGGTGTGAATATCGCACATTGGCGACACCGAAACAGCAACCTGAATTGTGTGGGTATTTATCCTTTGCCGGCACAAGTTGCCGGCAAACAACGCAATGTTTCGTGAGTATATGATGATGTCTGTGATGTTTTGTGGCGTATTGCACGCACGCGCTGCAACCGGGCGCGTGCGAATGGTTACACTCGGCGCCAGCGTTCATGTCTTATCAGGAGCTTTCCATGCGTTTTGCCCGCCTTTCTTTTCTTGTTTCCGCTTGCCTGCTGGCTGCTGGCTGCTCTACCGTGAACACTGGCGCAGCGGAAGACTGCAGCGACTGCTGCTGCTGCAATACGCCGGCTGCCGTGACGTATTCGGCGCCGGTGGTGGTTGAGCGCCGCGCGCCGCGCCGTGTTGAGCGTGCGCTGCGTCCCGCGCCTACACTGCCGTGCGCACCGGGCTACTGCCCGCAGCGCAAAGCGCGCCGCGACCGCAACTGAACGCGGTTGATTTCAGGTTTTCATGTCCAACAAGGAGCTTCCCATGCGTGTTGCCACCCTTCCCCTTCTTCTTTCTGTCTGCCTGCTGGCCGCAGGTTGCTCGACAACGACTGGCACGGCGAAAAAGAAGTGCTGCTGCTGCTGCAATGCACCGGCTGCCGTGACGTATTCGGAACCGGCGCCTGCGCCCGTGCCCGTGGTGGTTGAACAGCCGCGCCCCGCACCCGCGCCGCTGCCTCCGCGCCGCGACCGCAACTAAGCGGCATCGCTTACAGCAAAAAGGGCATCCATCTGGATGCCCTTTTTTGCATCCCGACGGATGCCCTTTTTTCATGCTTGCGCGCTGCCGCACTCAGCCGCCCGCCAAGCCCAAGCTGCTGCTGATGGCGTCCCAGGCATCCTGCGCGCTGTCCACGCAGTGCATCAGCTCCATGTCCTGCGCGTCAATGACGCCTTCTTCCACCAGCATGGGCCAGTTGACGATGCGCTGCCAGTAGTCCTGCCCCACGAGGACGATGGGCGCGGGGTGTACTTTGCGCGTCTGCATCAGGGTGAGCGCCTCGAACAGCTCGTCCAGCGTGCCAAAGCCCCCGGGAAAGGCGACGAGCGCCTGCGCACGAATCATGAAGTGCGTCTTGCGCAGCGCGAAGTAGTGCATGCGGAAGGAAAGCTGCGGCGTCACATACGGGTTGGACTGCTGCTCGTACGGCAGCGTGATGTTCAGCCCCACGGACGGCTCGCCCTCGTCGTGGGCGCCCCGGTTGGCCGCTTCCATGATGCCGGGGCCGCCGCCGGTGCAGATGTAGAGCCTGTCTTCGGGCGGCTGCGTGCGGCTGTGCTGCGCCACAAGGCGGGCGAAGTCGCGCGCCATGCCGTAGTAGCGCGCGCTGCGTGCGTCGCGCTCGGCGCGCTTGATGGCGGTGGCGTTGCCACTGGCGCGCGCGGCGTCAAGGCGCTCCTGCGCCACCTCGGGCGGGAGCGTGCGCGCGCTGCCGTAGACGACGATGGTTTTGTGAATGCCCGCTGCCGCCAGGTCCAGGTCGGGCTTGAGAAGCTCAAGCTGCACGCGCACGCCGCGCGCGTTGCTGCGCATCATGAATTCGGGGTCGGCAAAGGCGAGGCGGTTTGCCGAGGGCGTGAGCGGCGCGCCGCTGTCCATGTGCGCGAGCAGGTCGTCCCAAGCGGCGGTGAGCGAAGCGCGCAGCGTTTCGCCGCTGCCGAATTTGCTTTCTACGAATTTCATGGCTGCACAGAGAAAAAACCCCGCACGCAGGCGGGGCTGGTGTTCGGGAAGGAGCGTCAGACGCGCTTGCGGTATTCGCCCGTGCGCGTGTCAATTTCAATCTTGTCGCCCTGGTTGACGAAGAGCGGCACCGCCACTTCAAAGCCCGTGGCGATTTTCGCGGGTTTCAGCACCTTGCCGGAGGTGTCGCCCTTCACGCCGGGTTCGGTCCAGGTGATTTCGCGCACCACGGTGGTGGGCAGCTCCACGGCAATCGCCTTGCCTTCGTAGAACTCCACCTCGCACTCCATACCATCTTCCAGATAGTTGAGCGCGTCGCCCATGTTGGCGGCCTCCACTTCATACTGGTTGTATTCGGCGTCCATGAAGACGTACATGGGGTCGGCGAAGTAGGAATAAGTGCATTCCTTGTGGTCAAGAATGACCTGGTCCATCTTGTCGTCAGCGCGGAAGACGACTTCCGTGCCCATGTTGCCGAGCAGCGCCTTGAGCTTCATGCGCACCGTGGACGCGCCGCGCCCGCCGCGCGCATATTCGGTTTTCAGGACAATCATGGGGTCCTTGCCGTGCATGATGACGTTGCCGGCGCGGATTTCCTGGGCAGTTTTCATAATGATTCAAGCCTTGATGTTGTGATGCCGTGCAGCGCGCCATGCGCCGCACAAAAAAAACGAAGGATTTTAGCTCTTGCACTGCACAAAGGCGAGCAGGCGCTGCACCAGGCTGCTTTGCGCCAGCAGCCCATCGCGCGCCGCACGCACGCACGCGCCCCACTCCTCCAGAGCAATGGCGGGCAGCGCGCCACCCTCCGCACCGCACCACACGCGCATGAAGCGCCGCAACGCGGGCGGCGCCTGCAGCCAGTCCAGCAGCGCATCCAGCTTGGCGTGGTGCGCGTTGTCCTCGGTTTGCGGATACGGCTGCCAGATGAAAGGCCGCCCCGCCCAGAGCGCGCGCGTGAGCGAATCTTCCCCGCGCACAAAGTTCATATCGCACGCCCAGAGCAAGCCGTCATATTCCTCCTGCGGCAGCAGCGGCAGATAGTGCAGCCGCACACTGCCGTGCTGCACACCCTCGCCCAGGCACGCGCGCACGGCGACGGAAGCGCGCCCCGCACTCACCAGCACGCGCACAGGCTGCGCGCCCTGCGCCCACGCCGCAAGCTGCGCCGCCAGCGCCGGCGGCTCGTAGCAAAACAGGCTGACGAGCGTCTCGCCCTCACGCAGAGGCGCCATGCCGTGCGCCGCAAGCCAGGCGGCGCGTTTGAAAGCAGCCTGGCGCGCGGGCAAATCCTCTTCACGCAGCAGCCCACCCGTGGCGGGCGTGAAGCCGGGGAAGAAAAACCAGCGCAGCATGCCTTTTCCTGCGCCCTGCTGCACGGGTGATGGCAGAGCGTGCTGGCGCTCCACCCACGGCTCGGCGCTCAGATATTCCACATTCAGCCACACCGCCCCCGCCGCGCGCCCTGCCGCGATGAACTCCTGCGGCAGCCCGCAGCCAAACATCTCCACCCATACCCTGCCCGGCGGCTCGTGCGCCTGCATGTCCAGCGGCTGCGTCCAGCGCCGCACTTCCACACCCACAGCACCCTGCGGCGCCATCCACACGAGCGGCTGCGTGTCGTCCATCCACAGACGCACGCGCTGCCCATGCGCCGCCAGCGCGCGCGCCAGCCGCCAGCTCACGCCCGCGTCGCCCCAGTTGTCAATCACGCGGCAAAACACGTCCCAGAGCGGCGGCTTGTTCATGGAAAGCATACTCAAAGAATGACAAGAGTATCTACTGGTCGCCGGCACAACAAGCCGGCAACAATACATATTTCATTTGGGTATCTATCACTTCAACATATACCAGACAACACAACAACTCATCGCCGGCAACTTGTGCCGGCAACAAATGTATACCAAACTTCCACGCACCCCTGCCCGCGCGCTGCGCGGGACAAAGAAAAAGCCGCCTGCGGGGTTCCCATCAGGCGGCTTGTGTTCTGGCTCCCCGACCTGGTCTCGAACCAGGGACCTACGGATTAACAGTCCGGCGCTACTACCAACTGAGCTATCGGGGAATGAAGCGCGCGAGTATAGCGGCAAACCGGAACGCGCCACCCCTCCCCTTCACCTTTTTTGCGCCCGCGCCACACGCGCTGCCCTATGATGCACAGCTTCACGGCTCCGGGGTGTCCGCCGCGCGGCGGGCTGAGATGGCAACAGCCGAACCCGTTTGAACTTGACCCGGCTCATACCGGCGGAAGGAAGAGCGCAGCACACGCAACGCGGCACCACTGCCGCGCGCGCGGGCAGCCCGGAGCGCCATTGCACGCTTTTTCCCGAAAGGAGCCGCCCGTGTCCTCCCACCCCGCGTCTGGTAACGCCAGCCTCGCTGCGCTGCGCGCGCCCTTTCCCGCCTCGCGCCGCACCTACACGGAAGGCACACAACCGTGTGTGCGCGTGCCCGTGCGCGAAATTCAGCTCAGCACGGGCGAGTGCATCAGCGTGGACGACACCACTGGCGCCTACGGCGACCCCGCCGTCCCCATTGACCTGCAACGCGGCCTGCCCGCGCTGCGCACCGACTGGATTGCTGCGCGCAGCAGCGCCATCCCCGACGCACCGCGCCCTGCCGCACACGGTGGCGACGCCCTGCAGCGCCCCCCGCGCCGTCTGCACGCAGGGCAAACGCAACTGGCGCTTGCGCGCCGTGGCATCGTCACGCCCGAAATGGAATGGGCGGCGCTGCGCGAGCGCGGCAGCAGCCACCCGCGCGCCGAAGTCACGCCCGAATTCGTGCGGGGTGAAATCGCCGCCGGGCGCGCCATCCTGCCCGTGAGCGTCAACCACCCCGAAGCCGAACCCATGCTCATCGGGCGCTCGTTTCGCGTCAAGGTCAACGCCAACATCGGCACCAGCGCGCTCGGCAGCGGCATTGAGGAAGAAGTGGAAAAGCTGCTCTGGGCGCTGCGCTGGGGCGCGGACACCGTCATGGATTTATCCACGGGCAAGCATATCCACGCCACGCGCGACTGGATACTGCGCAACAGCCCCGTGCCCATCGGCACCGTGCCGCTGTATCAGGCGCTGGAAAATGCGGGCGGCGTGGCAGAACAGCTGACGTGGGAGGTGTTCCGCGACACCCTCATCGAACAGGCCCATCAGGGCGTGGACTACTTCACCATTCACGCCGGCCTGCGCCTGCCCTTTGTGCCGCTCACAGCGCAGCGCATCACTGGCATCGTCAGTCGGGGCGGCGCCATCATGGCCGGCTGGTGCGTCGCGCACCATGAAGAGAGCTTCCTCTACACGCACTTTGACGAGATTTGCGAGCTGCTCGCCGCCTACGACATTGCCATCTCGCTGGGCGACGGCCTGCGCCCCGGCTGCACGGCGGACGCCAACGACGAAGCACAAATGGCGGAACTCCGCACCCTGGGCGAACTGGCCGAGCGCGCCTGGGCGCATGGCGTGCAAGTGATGATTGAAGGTCCCGGCCACGTCCCCCTGCACCTGATTGAAGAAAACATGCGCGCCGAAGAACGCCACTGCCACCACGCGCCCTTCTACACCCTCGGCCCGCTTGTCACCGACATCGCCGCCGGCCACGACCACATCGCCAGCGCCATCGGCGCGGCCATGATTGCCTGGCAGGGCAGTGCCATGCTCTGCTACGTCACGCCCAAAGAGCACCTCGGTCTGCCCGACAAGGACGACGTGCGCGCCGGCCTCACCGCCTACCGCATCGCCGCGCACGCCGCCGACCTTGCCAAAGGGCTGCCCGGCTCCCGCGCGCGCGACGACGCCATGAGCCGTGCGCGCTTTGAATTCCGCTGGCGCGACCAGTTTGCGCTGGCTCTTGACCCCGACACCGCCCAGCGTTTCCACGACGCCACCCTGCCCAAAGAAGCCGCCAAAAGCGCGCACTTCTGCAGCATGTGCGGCCCCAGGTTCTGCTCCATGCGCATCTCGCAGCAAGTGCGCGACTTCGCCGCCGCGCGCGGCATCAGCCCCGAAGACGCGCTGCACGCAGGCATGGCAGAAAAATCCGCCCAATTCGCTGCCGAAGGCAGCCAGCTCTACATCCCCCTGCACGCCGAAACAAAGGAGAATGCCCAATGACCACCACCGCCCCTCGTACCATCGGCATCGCCGGCGCTGGCGCGCTGGGTCGCCTGCTCGCCTGGCAACTTGCGCGCGCTGGCTGCCAAGTCAGCGTCTTTGACGCCGCTACCGGCCCCGAACCCGTCTTTCGCAGCCAGGCGCCAGAACCCTACGTGCCCACCGCCGCAGCGTTTACCGCCGCCGGCATGCTCAGCCCGCTGGCAGAACTTGACACCGTCGAACCCGCCATCGCCGCCCTTGGCTGGCGCTCCATCACCCTCTGGCGGGACATCTGCGCCGCCCTGCCCACGCGCCCCATGTTCCGCAACCTCGGCAGCCTCATGCTCGCGCACCGCAGCGACCTCGGCGCCGCGCAGCGCATCCTTGACCGGCTCGCCGCCGCCTGCGCCACCGCCGAATGGCAAGCCGCCAGCCCCGCCGACGGCGTGCGCCCCCTGCCGCTTGACGAATTGCACACGCTCGAACCCGCCCTGCACGGCCCCGCGCACGCCTGGTTCCTGCCCGGCGAAGGCCAGCTTGACACCTTCGCCACCATGCAGGGGCTGATGGACGCCACCCTCACCGCTCCGCACCCCGCGCGCTGGCACTGGGGGCGCGCTGTGCGCTGCGTGGAACCTGACGGCACGCTGCATTTTGAAAACGGTGGCGTGGAGAAATTCGACGGCGTCATTGACGTGCGCGGCGTCGGCGCACAGGCCAGCAAAGGCGCCGACGGCGCCAGCCCCTCCCCCGCCTTTGAAGTGCGCGGCGTGCGTGGCGAAGTCTTCTGGCTGCATGTGCCCGCACACGGCCTCACGCGCCTCACGCGCCTCATGCACCCGCGCCACGGCGTCTACCTCGTGCCACGCTCGGACGACCTCGTGCTCATTGGCGCCACCGAACTGGAAAGCGAAGACCGCAGCCCCGTGAGCCTGCGCACCACGCTGGAACTGCTCGCCGCCGCGCACAGCGCCATGCCCGCGCTGGCCGAAGCGCGCATTCTGCGGCTGGACGTCAACCTGCGCCCTGCCCTGCCCGACAACAACCCGCTCACCGAGTGGAGCGGCAAGTGCCTACGCATCAACGGGCTGTTTCGCCACGGCTGGCTGCTCGCCCCCGCACTCGTCGAACGCGCCCTGCCGCAGACCGGGTGGCTTGAACACTGAGCCTATACCCTTTACAAATACACAACATTGCCGGCTTCATAAGCCGGAAGACAATCAATACCCTGTCAAAACAACAAAAATTCATCCCCTCGCCCCCGCGATAGCTGGGGGAGAGGGCAGGGGGAGGGGGAACGCCCGTAGCGCGGGCGTTTTTTATTGATACTCAACCAAAAAAACACTTCATCGCCGGCAACATAAGCCGGCGACAACATATATACCCTACGTCGCCAAGCCAAATGCACGCAGCGCGACGGCGAGTTCAGGGGCAGCGCTGCGCAGCAGATTCGCCGCCTGCCGCAGTCTTTTTCTGCGCCGCAACGGGCGATTTTTCATACGCCAGCCGGGGATAGTCGTCTTCTTCAACATAAATGGTGCCGCAGTGCACGAAGCCGGCTTTTTCCAGCAGGTTTTGCACCACGCGGTTGTCGCCGTGCGTGTCCACGCGCAGGTGTCCGCAGCGGGCATATGCCCAGTCAAGGCAGGCGCGGGCGACGCCCTTGACGGCGCTGTCCCCGGCCAGACGGTGAATCACGCCGTAGGCGCTCGCGTCCAGCCACTGCCCGTCCTCAATGACGCGGTAGGTCGGCTCAATATCTTCACCGCTGATGAAAAAGAAGGTGCCCACCACACGCCCCCCGCTTTCGCACACGTAGCTGTTGCCCGCCGCAATATCGGCGCGCAGCAGCGCCTGCGGCGGCCAGCAGGTTTCCCCCCATTGTTTTGGATTGCCGTGGCGCGCCATGAAATCGCGTGCACCGGCATAAATCTCCAGCATGCGGGGCAAATCATCGAGAGTAGATTTTCTGATTTCCATTGAAATATCCCTTCAGCAATCATCCCGCCCACCCCAGCGCACGCAACACTGCAGCCACCGCCGCAGCCAACACGATAACAGCAAGGAAGGGCACGCGCGCGAGCAGCGCGGCAAAGGCGCAGGCAAGCGCGACGGCGCGCGCGTCCAGCGTCAGCGTCTGTCCGCCCGCATCGTTGGCAGCGCCGGCAAAGCTCTGCACCGCCACGAGCGCAGCGAGCATGGCCACGGGCAGCAGCGCCATGATGCGGCTGGTGCGCGCACCTTGCAGCAGGCGTTGCGGCGCGAGAAAGCCCGCGAGTTTGGTCGCCAGCGACACCAGCCCGGCGATGAGCAGCGCAGTCCAGAGCGTCATGCCGCGCCCTCCTCTGCGGTCTGCGCCTTGGCGCGCGGCGCGCTCCAGCCGGCGACCAGCGCCACGCA